>JAZQWH010000196.1:0-5071 GCA_045632205.1 Eubacteriales bacterium | reverse complement strand
GAATCATTGGCTCGGCTATCAAAATCTCCGCGTCCCGTGGGACCGACGTTCATAATCAGATTTCCGTCCTCCGAAACGGTTTTAACAAGAAGCTCGATCAACATCTGCGGCGTTTTCCACGTTGTCTCATCGCGGAAATAGCCCCAAGAGCCCGAAAAGGTCTGGCAGGTTTCCCACGTCAAGCGCTCTCCCGTTTCCTTATCAACCAGCTTGTGGTCGTCGAGATTCTGCTCGGGCGTAACGAGATCCTGCGGGATCTGTGCGCGGTCATTCAGGATGATATGCGGTTGAAGCGCGCGGATCGTAGCAATCAGCTTTTCGCTCTCCCATTCATCCTTTCCCTTCCCGCCCCCATACTGCATCCAGGCAGGCGCATCGCTCATTGGACGATAGGAGAAATCGGTCCAAAGTATATCGATCTTGCCGTAGTTGGTGAGTAATTCGGTCACCTGATCGCGCATATACTGCGCATATTTTGTCATATCGCGTCCACGATCAAGCGCCTCCGCATCCTCACGGGCTCGAAGCGGGTGCTTTCCATCGATGGGAAAATCGGGATGATGCCAATCGATGAGCGAGTAATAGAAGCCGACTCTCAGCCCCTCCGCACGGAAGGCATCCACGAATTCGCGGATAAGATCGCGACCGCAGGGCGTGTTGGTAGACTTATAATCGGTATATTTCGTGTCAAAGAGACAAAAGCCCTCGTGGTGCTTGGCGGTAAGCACGGCATACTTCATTCCTGCCGCCTTTGCTTTTTTTGCCCATTCGCGTGCATCCAAAAGATCGGGATTAAAATGATCAAAATACTTTTGATAATCCTCATCGGAAATAAGCTCGCGAGTCTTGACCCACTCGTGTCTTGCGGGCAATGCATAAAGACCAAAGTGAATAAACATTCCAAAGCGGTCGTGAATAAACCATTCGGTATCTCCCGGCGTTTTTTTGCGGATGAATCGGCTCATATTTTTTGTCCCCCCTATTGACTTTTCTTGCAAGTGTGATAAACTGTATATGTGTTTTTTTACAGAATACCATATATTGCTCATTTTTTCAATGGATTTTTTGATTCGATTTATGGATTTTTTGGAGGAAGGTATGGAATTGCAACAGCAACCTCAGTTTCGAAAGGTTTCCGCCGCAACCGATCTCACTGTCACACAGTGCGGATTTGTAACAACCGACGATACCTGGCATCAAAAGCCGCTTTATGCAACCGACAGCAGGCTTTATTTTGTTCTGGACGGCTCCGGGATGCTTGTTTCGGATCGCGAGGAAATGCCGCTTGAGCCCGGATTTATTTATCTTGCTCCGTGCGGCTCCAAATGCGGTTTTTACGGCACCGACAGCGTCACAAAGCTCTATTTTCACGTCAGACTTCTCTCCGAGGACGGAAAGAGCGATCTCCTCTCTCGCCTCACGCGCTTTTTACGCTATCCGATCCAACCTGAAGAGATCAAACGTCTCCGAGAGCTTTATCTGAGCATCGATCCGATCGACCACATTGTTTTGAAGAGCGAGATTTTTCACGTTGTGGTGCGTTTTTTGGATATGGAACGAAAAAGCCTTTCGGATCATATCAAGCACACTCCTGCGGTAGCCTCCGCCATCAATTATATCAATGCGAATCTCTCGGCAAAGCTCACGGCAAAAGAGGTTGCGGAATCAGTGTTCCTCTCGCAAAGCAAGCTTTCTTCCCTCTTCCGTGAGGAGATCGGTCAATCGGTCGCGAGATATATCGACGATCTGCTGATGTCGGAAGCAAGAACGCTCCTTTGTTATACCGACCACAGCATTGCAAAAATCAGCGATCGGCTCGGATATTGCGATCAATTCTATTTTTCGCGTGCTTTCCACCGTCATTTTGACACCTCACCGACACTTTACCGAAAAAGCAAAAATAATGCATCTCACTCTTGACAAGAATTCATTTTATGATATAATTGTAGAAGTGTGTCTTTTCTACAATCCAAAAAAACAGCATCTGTGTGCTGATTCCAAAAGACGATCATACAAAAAAGGCGGTAACTATGATTACAATTTCCAACCTCAGCTTTCATTTTGGCGGTCAATTGCTCTTCAAGGACGTTGACCTCAAATTCACTCCCGGCAACTGCTACGGCATCATCGGTGCAAACGGCGCGGGAAAATCCACCTTCCTCAAGCTCCTTTGCGGAGAGCTGGAGCCTGCAACGGGTGAGATCTCGATTCCCGAAACGATGAGAATGTCGGTGCTTCGCCAGGATCACTTCGCATTCGACGCATTCACTGTCCTTGATACGGTCATTATGGGCAATAAAAAGCTCTATGAAATTATGAAGGAAAAGGATGCGATCTACGAAAAAGAGGACTTTACCGAGGAGGACGGACTCCGCGCCTCCGAATTGGAAGCGGAATTTGCCGAAATGAACGGTTGGGAGGCGGAATCCGATGCATCCAAGCTCATTCAGGGACTTGGAATGACCGACGATCAGCTCTATATGGAAATGTCCTCGCTCAAGGAGAGCGAAAAGGTCAAGGTTATGCTCGCGCAGGCACTGTTCGGCAACCCCGACATCATTATGCTCGACGAGCCGACCAACGGTCTTGATCTCGATGCAATTATGTGGCTTGAGGACTTTCTTGCCGACTATTTCGGAACGGTTCTCGTTGTCTCGCACGACCGTCACTTCCTCAATGACGTTTGCACCAACATCGTGGATATTGACTACAACGGTATTAAAATGTACGTTGGAAACTACGAATTCTGGTATGAGTCAAGCCAGCTGATCCAGCGTATGATCAAGCAGCAAAATCGCAAGGCAGAGGAAAAGATCCGAGAATTGCAGGCATTTATCGCACGCTTCTCTGCAAACAAATCCAAATCTCGCCAGGCAACCTCACGCCGCAAGCTGCTGGATAAAATGACGATCGAGGAGCTTCCCGCATCCTCCCGTCGCTATCCCTTCATCGGATTTGATATGGACCGCATCGCAGGCAAGGACATTCTTTTTGTAAACGATCTTTCCAAGAGCGTTGGCGGTGTGCAGCTGTTCAAAAACCTCTCCTTTACGGTTGGCAAAGAGGACAAGATCGCACTTGTCGGTAACGAAATGGCAATCACCTCCCTCTTCCGCATCCTGATGGAGGAGGATACACCCGATAGCGGTAGCTTTAAATGGGGCGTGAGCATCTCCACCTCCTATTTCCCGCACGATAATACGCCCTACTTCAACAACTGTACGATGAGCATTATTGATTGGCTTGCGCAGTATGCAAAGGAGACCACAGAAACCTATCTCCGCGGCTTCCTCGGACGTATGCTCTTCTCCAATGAGAGCGTATTCAAGCCCGTCAACGTACTCTCCGGAGGCGAGAAGGTTCGTTGTATGTTCGCGCGTATGATGCTCTACGGATCCAACTTCCTCCTACTCGATCAGCCTACCGATCACCTTGATCTTGAATCGATCAGTGCAGTCAACAACGGACTTGCAGCGTTCAAGGGCAACCTCATCTTCACCTCGCACGACTATGAGCTTGTCAACACGGTAGCCAACCGAATCATTGAGATCACCGCTGACGGCATTCTCGATTATACGGGAAGCTATGAGCAATTCCTTGAGTGGAAAAAAGAAAAGGGCTTGGCATAAAAGCCAAGCCGCATAAAAAATGACCGTCCGATTGGACGGTCATTTGTTTTTTATCGATCAGAAAATTACCATCTGTTACCCTGGTGAGGAGGCATAGGAGGACGAGGAGGCATCTGAGGACGGCTCTGACGCTTTTTCAGTTCCTCGAGCATCTCGTTGTTAACATCGATCAGCTCCTCAAGCTTGCGGTTGGTCTTCTTCAGCTTTGCAAGTCTTGCAGCGGTAACCATCAGGCAAATGATGGCAACAAAATAGACAACTGCAATAATCGCAAGAATCGCATAGAAAAGAACGGGAGCCATTTCAATATTAACACCCATCAAGTTCAGGTTTACGCTCTCGACAACTTCCTCAGCGGCTTTGTCAGCGTTTGCGGCGAGAAGAAATACGTTCATATTCTTCCACTCCTTTCGATAAATTTTGTTAGATACATTATATCATACAACTTTTCCCTTGTCAAGCGAAATACGCCCATTTTTTAATTTTTTTACAAAGTTTTTTGAAATAACAGCACAGAAAAAGGAAAAGAAAACCTCAAAAAAAGTTTTTTAAAAAAAGTAAAAAAAAGCCTTGACAATTCAAGCCGTATATGCTATAATATACAAGTCGCACGGAGAGATGGCTGAGCTGGTCTAAGGCGCACGACTGGAAATCGTGTGTTCGGCTAATAACCGACCGCGAGTTCGAATCTCGCTCTCTCCGCCACAATAAAAAAACACCACCGCAATCGCGGTGGTGCTTTTTGTTGTGCGAAAAGACACAAATGATGCTGAACTCCGCGAATTGCCGCAAGCGGCAATTGCGCCATAGCGTGCGATAAAATTGACATTTCCTTCTGATCTGCACATTCGCGCACGCTTGAGTTCTGAATCTCGCTCACCCAATCGGGTGCCCTTTTTGTGTGGCGGAGAGAGCGATTCCTGAGAGCTTGTTTGCAACGCAAATGCGAGTTCGCATTTGAGCCGTATGCCGTGGGGGGCTTGCACACCAACGGCACGGCGAAAAATCTTCGCCATCGGCGAATACCTCACGCAGCGATAAACTCCGCGAATTGCCGCAGGCGGCAATTGCGCCATAGCGTGCGATAAAATTGACATTTCCTTCTGATCTGCACACTCGCGCACGCTTGAGTTCTGAATCTCGCTCTTTCCGCTACGCAAAAAGAAGGTACGGTTAACCGTACCTTCTTCCTTTATTATAATTACTCGTAAAGCGGGAACTTCTCGCAAAGCTCGGTAACCTCGCGGGTTACACGCTCGCGATTTGCTTCGAAATCGGTTGCCACATCCTTCATCCACTTTGCAATCACCTTCATCTCCGCTTCCTTAAAGCCGCGAGTGGTCACTGCGGGCGTACCGACGCGGATACCGCTGGTGACGAAAGGCTTCTCGGGATCGTTGGGAATGGCGTTCTTGTTGACGGTGATATGAACCTCGTCAAGT
>JAZQWH010000195.1:0-13111 GCA_045632205.1 Eubacteriales bacterium | reverse complement strand
ACGCCCTGCGGTCGCGATCTTATCCGCGAATTCGTGGATGCCTTCCGTGCGGAGGGGCTGAGAGTCGGCTTCTATTACTCGCTCATCGATTGGCATCATCCCGATTTTCCCATCGATGGCAAGCACCCGCTTCGAGCCCGTGAGGATGCGGAGGCGCTTGATCGTGGACGCGATATGACAAAATATGCGCAGTATATGCGAGATCAGATTACCGAATTGCTTACCAACTACGGCAAAATCGACATTCTTTGGACCGATTTCTCCTATCCTCCAATGAGCGATGCGCCTGCCTGGATGCAGTATGGCGGCGGAAAGGGAAAGAATGAATGGGAGAGCGAAAAGCTGATTGCCACGATCCGCGCGCTTCAACCGCATATCATCCTGAATGACCGCGCACAGATCCCGCAGGATCTCGTTACGCCCGAGCAGAATCTCGACGACCACAAGCTGGTTGATAAGGAAACGGGAGAACGCCTGACGTGGGAAACCTGCCAGACCTTTTCGGGTTCTTGGGGATATTTCCGCGATGAGACAACGTGGAAAACGCCGCAGATGTTGATCGAGCTTCTTGTTAAAACCGTTTCGGAGGACGGAAATCTGATTATGAACGTCGGTCCCACGGGACGCGGAGATTTTGATAGCCGAGCCAATGATTCGCTTGCTGTTTACGAAAAATGGATGCATTATAATGCTCGCTCGATTTACGGATGCACGATGCCTGACGAGGAATTCTCGGCACCCAACGGTGTGTATCTGACGCAGAGCGTGGATCGCAAGCGCCTCTATATCCATCTGATCTCCTATCCCTTCCACCGTTTGCACATCAAGGGGCTTTCGATGGATCGCATCGAGTACGCTCAGCTTCTTTACGATGGCGGTGAGGTGCGTTTGTCCACTAAGACTTACGTAGATGCAACCGGTCGCCTTTGCGGCACCTTTGCCGATTTTACAATTCCCGGTCTTGCCTTTACAGAGGTTGGAACGGTCATCGAGGTATTCCTCAAATAATAAAAAAAGATCCTCGCTATCAAGCGGGGATCCTTTTTTGTTATCTTTTTCTTTGTGCGCCCTTGCATTCGGGGCAGATATAATGAACGGTGAGATCGTATGCTTCAATTTCAAATCCGAGATGCTCCTCGATCGACGCGGAGAGGGAGGGAAGATGCAGATCGGTGATCTTTCCGCAACGGTCGCAGAGGAGATGATCGTGCGGTTCAACGATCTTATCAAAGCAATCTGCCGTGCCGTCAATGTGCAGGCGATTGATCAGTCCTGCCTCGTTCATTGCGTTGAGATTGTTATAGATCGTTGCCATTGCGATCGTCGGCATTTTGAGCTTTGCCAAAAAGAAAATTTCATCTGCCGTAAGGTGACGGTCGGAGTGATTGAGAATATCCAGGATCAATTGTCTTTGCTTGGTCATTTATAAGATACCGCCTTTGAATGATTTAGAATTATTCTAAATCTATTATAAGACAAAAATCCCCATTTGTCAATCCTTTTTGCGCTATTTTTTAATTATTTCATAAAAAAAACAAAAAGGACTTTTCAAACGGGGGATTTTATGGTAAAATAGAGATAGCAAAGGGGTTATCCCATGTTATCGGGGAGCTTTTTGCCTCCAAGCACGTGGAAATGCAGGTGCTTGACCGATTGGCATCCGTCCTCCCCGCAGTTGGTGATGACACGGTAACCGTTGGCAAGCCCTTCCGCAGCGGCGATCTTCGGAATTGCCTCAAAGATTGCGGAAACGTACGCGCTGTTTTCTGCGGAGATCTCATCCGCAGATGCGATATGCTGCTTGGGAACGACCAATACGTGCACGGGTGCCATCGGATTGATGTCGCGGAACGCATAAACGCGCTCATCCTCATAAACCTTGCTCGAGGGAATCTCTCCCGCAATAATTTTACAGAAAATACAATTGGACATACTGATTTTTCCTTCCTTTTCGTGGATTGGTAGCTTCAGTATACACCAAAACGTTCAAAATGTCAATCGCTTTTTCGGAGGACTTTTTCTATGCGGCAAATGAATACGGATCTTTGGAGCTATCTTGCCGCCTGTAACAAAACGGTGGTCCTTTACGGAATGGGGAACGGAGCGGATAAAATCCTTTCCGTTTGCGAGGAAAAGGGGATCGAGGTCAGCGATGCGTTTGCAAGCGATGGCTTTGTCCGCGGACAGATCTTTCACGGAAAGCGCGTCCTTTCCTGGAGTGAGACAAAGGAAAAATACGGTGTAAAAAATCTGGTTGTTTTGCTTTCCTTCGGTTCTTCGCGACCCGAGGTGCTTGAAAATATCCGTCGGATCGCATCCGAGGCAGAGCTTTATGCCCCCGACGTTCCTGCGTTTGGAGACGGCGTGATCGACCAAGCATTTTTGGAACGCCATCAATCCGAGATCGAGCGCGCACGATCTCTTTTTGCCGATGAAGAATCGCTCCGAATCTACGATCTGGTGTGGGAATATAAGCGCACGGGCAGAATTGAGCCGCTTTTGGATGCGGTAAGCGATCCTGCCGAGGTTGCAAAATCGATTATCCGTCCCGAAACGATCCGCACCTCCGTTGATCTCGGCGCTTATACGGGAGACACGGTCAGAGAGCTGTTGGCGTATCCGAGCTGCGCGGTAAGAGAGGTCTACGCGCTTGAGCCGGATGCACGAAACTTTAAAAAGCTGTCGGCATATGCGGAGGAGGAAACGCGAGCAACGATTCACCCGTATCAGCTGGGAGCGTGGTCGCACCGCGAAACGCTTTGCTTTGACGGAAGCGGAAACCGAAATGCTTCGATTGAGAAGAACCGCTCTCAATCGCTTTCGGGGCGACAGATCAAGGTCACAACGGTCGAGGGCGAAGCGATCGATCATATTCTTGACGGGATATCGGTCGACTACGTCAAATACGACGTGGAGGGCTCCGAGCGTGAGGCGATTTTGGGATCGGTCGAAACGATCCGACGCTCTTATCCCACGCTTTTGGTATCTCTTTATCACAGAAATGAAGATCTGTTCTCGCTTCCGTTGCTGTTGCACGAGCTGTTTCCTCAGTACCGAGGAATGTTTTTGCGCCGCTTTGGTGGCATTCCCGCGTGGGATCTCAATCTATATTTAACACGCTGACGAATTTATTAAGACTTTTGAAAGGAGGGAAATGCTTTGGAAGAAAAGAAAAAATTAAAAATTCTCGTTCTTTCCTGTAATACGGGAGAGGGGCACAACACTGCGGCAAGAGCCTTTTGCGAGCAATGTGAAGCGGAAGGACACGAGACCGTAATTGCCGATTTTTTGGGATTCGGAGCAAAGCACTCCAGTAGCTTTATCAGTAATTTTTATATCCGTCTCGCCAAATATTTTCCCTACGTATTCGGCTTTTTCTACAATGCGATGCTTTGGGTCAGCCGTACCTTTTATATCGGACATTCCATTGTCTATTGGCTCAATGCCCGCATCGCGCCAAAGCTCTTGGAGCATCTCAAGGAAAATCATTATGATGCTATTGTGATGACGCATATGTTTCCGGCAGACGCAATTGCAAGGCTGACGCATAAGGGCGAAAAGCTTCCGCTTTCCGTTATGATCTCAACAGATTACACCTGCTATCCCTTCCTTGAGGAGGCGGTGTGTGACTATTACGTCTTGCCGCACGAGGATCTTACACCTATCTTCACCAAGCGCCGAATCCCGATCGAAAAGCTCTGTCCGTTCGGAATTCCCGTCAGTATGAGATTCAGAAATCCTCCGTCGCGCGAGGAAGCGCGTGCGCATTTGGGGATCGATCCCGAAAAGTCCTTCTACCTTGTGATGGGAGGCAGTATGGGAGCGGGAAGAATGCGTTCCTTTACAAAGCGCCTGTCTCTTGCCGTTCAGGGGGAGGGCGAGATTTTAGTCATTTGCGGAAAAAATGAAAAATTGAAGAAGTCGATGGAAAAGAGACTTTGCGATTGCCAAAACGTTCGGATTATCGGCTATACCACCGAAATTCCGTATTATATGGCGGCGTGTGACGTGCTTTATACCAAGCCGGGTGGGTTGACCTCTACGGAGGCACTTGTTTGCCATACTCCAACCGTGCATACCGCGCCCATTCCGGGCTGTGAGACCGATAATATGCGCTTTTTCCGTGATAACGGCTTGGCAATCCCCGCCAAGCGTATCAAGCGGCAGGTTGCCGTTGGCAGAATGCTTGCAAATAACCGCTCCAGACGTGAGGAAATGATCGAGAAGCAGAAAAAGAACGCAAAGCCCTATACCACGCTCGACATTATCCGATTGATTGAAAAGAATTATCGAAAAGAGCAATAAAAAGGAATCCGTCTGAGGACGGATTCCTTTTTTTAAATTTTTCTGTTTCTGTATGCTTGCGGAGACATTCCTGTTTCCTTTTTGAAAATACGGCTGAAAAAATGTGCATCCGAATATCCAACCATACTGCCGATCTGCTTGACGCTGATGTCGGTGTTGCGCAAAAGCTCGCACGCCGTATCAAGACGCAGCTTAATGATAAATGCAATCGGGGAATAGCCTGTGGATTGCTCAAAAAGCGTGATGTAACGCGAATTACAAAGTCCCTCCATTTTTGCAAGCGACGGAACGGAGATCTTTTTGTTGTAATTTGCGTGAATGTAGCGAATGGAATTTTGCAATTTGCTTTGGTTATCCGTTACGTGATTTGCGTTTGCAACCGTGAGAAGAATGGATTCAAGCGTATGAGCAAGCAATTGCGTCTGCAGTCGGGCGTGGGTATTGAAGAGATCGAACATTCGGTGAAACCCGGACAGGATCCTCTCTCCCGATTCTGTATTGCAGAGCAACGGAAGAGGATCGAGACCGCAATCCGAGAGAAAGCGCTCAACGTACGACCCTGTAAAATGCACCCAAAGATAGGAGAGACGCTCTCCGCCTGCGTAAACGTAGCGGTAAGGGTAGTGCGGAGGGAAGAGCAGAACGTCACCCGCTTGCACACTTCGGTCGCCGCTTGGAAAAGAGGCGTTCATCGTTCCGGAGACCATAAAGATCAAATAGTAATCCTCTCTACCGCATCGGTTATCCGTAACAAACGGAATTGCGGTGGAAATATTGCCGGCACAATTGACGATGAAGGGATGCTCGTTTGACGCGCTTGAGCAGGTGTTGATCTGGCGTGCGGGAATTTTGTCATCAAAGGCGTAATAATAGACCGAATTCACTTTAAAACCTCGATAATAATAAAATAGTCCAACCAATCGATAAAAAAGTGTATGGACAGGTGTACGGTATTATTATATAATGCAAACAGGCATTTGTCAATAAATTTTAAAAACGAGGTGCGAAAATGAATAAGATGATCGATACAACGAATGCAATTGCTGCCTTTTTTGATACAAGACCGCGCTTGTGCGAGCCTTACGGAAACGGACACATCAATGATACCTTCCTTGTGGTGACGGATCGGCGCTTTATCCTGCAGCGTATGAATACACACGTCTTTCCCGATGCTGACGGCTTGATGAAAAATATTATCGGTGTCACCTCGCATATCCGAAGAAAAGCGGCACAAGAGGGGAATGAATCCGAGCGTGTTACGCTTAACGTTGTTCCCACGCGTGCGGGAGCGCCGTTTTTCCGTGATGCAGACGGCTCCTGCTGGCGGCTTTACGATTTTGTGGAAGGAACCGTCACGCGAGAGAAAATCGAGAACCGTGAGGACTTTTATATTTGTGCCGAGGCGTTCGGCGCCTTCCAACGGACACTTTCGGACTATCCTGCGTCCGAATTGACCGAGACGATTCGAAATTTCCATAACACGCCTGTTCGCTATTCCAATCTGATGCGCGCTACAGAGGAGGACCGTTGCAATCGCTTGCAGGAGGTTTTGCGCGAGGTCGAATTTGTCAGGGAGCGGGAGGCTTTTTGTCGTCTTCTTGAGGATGCTTGCGAGGCAGGGAAGCTTCCGCTTCGCGTTACCCATAACGATACCAAGCTTAACAATATTCTTTTTGATGAGAAAACGGGAGATGCCGTTTGCGTGATCGATCTTGACACCGTAATGCCGGGATATTCGGTCAATGATTTCGGAGATTCCATTCGTTTTGGTGCCAATACGGCGGTAGAGGACGAAACCGATCTTTCCAGGGTCACGCTTGATCTTTCCTTGTTTGAAACCTATGCAAGGGGATTTCTCAAGGGCTGCGACGGCAGATTGACAGATACGGAGATCGAGCTTTTGCCGATCGGTGCGATGATGATGACGTTGGAATGCGGAATTCGTTTTCTGACCGACTATCTGGAGGGGGACGTCTATTTCAAGATCCACCGCCCGAAGCATAATCTTGACCGCGCGCGAAATCAGCTTGCATTGGTTGCGGATATGGAAAAAAAGCTTCCCGAAATGAAGCGTATTGTAAAATCTCTCCGATAAAATAGAAAATTCATTTCTCATTGAGCAGAGCAGAATAGCTTACAAGGCTCGGGTAATGCTCATAAGATCCTTGAAAAAATATTTTGAGAATCATAAGGTTTCACGTGTTTATGCAGACGCGATCATTAGAGGAGAGGTTGAGGTTGCAGGTCAGCGCAGACTTTCCAGCGAAAGCACGAAAAAGATATTCGGTACTCTTTCGACCGATCAAACACAGATCGAAAAAAAGAATACGCTTCTCGAATCCGATAACAAGGTGCCTATGGGCGAGGATAAGGATTTTGTAGCGGATATCAACGGGAATAAAGAAGCAAAAATTGAGCCTGTCAAAGAAGACAAATCCATTGAAAAGGATAATATCATTGCAATGAATGATAACATTTTTTCTTTGCTGAATTAAAATACTGTTTTCGAGAAGAAAAGGGGACAGAGAGTGCAAAAGCATTCTCTGTCCTTTCCTTTTATTGCCCTCCAAGGGATTCGCGAAGCGCCTCCAGTGCGTTTTTTTCAATGCGGGAGACGTAGGAGCGAGAGATGCCGAGCAGTGCGGCAACCTCTCTTTGCGGCATCGGATCGCCCGTTCCCAAGCCGTATCGCAGGGAAATGATCTGCCTCTCTCGCTCACTAAGGCACGTTTGGAGGCATCGAAGCATTTTGTCTGTCAGAATCTTTTGGTCTATTTCCTCCGCGATATCCTCATCTGAGCTGATGACGTCAATATAAGTCAGAGGATTTCCGTCACGGTCGACGTCGATCGTATCATTGATGGAGATCTCTGCAGAAAGCTTTTTTTGCGCCCGAAAATGCATCAGGATCTCATTTTGAATACATTTGGATGCATAAGTGGCGAAGCGCGCTCCGTTTTCCGTACGGAACGTATCAACCGCCTTGACAAGTCCGATCGTACCGATGGAAACGAGATCCTCTGGATTTTGGGAGGAAGCATAGTATTTTCGCACGATGTGAGCCACAAGACGCAGGTTGTGCAGGATCAGCTTTTGCCGTGCATCCTCGTCTCCCTCAAATGCACGCTGAAAGCATTCCTTTTCCTCCTTCGGAGGGAGAGGGGGCGGAAAATTTTGCGGAGTACCAATGCCGAGTATGAGATGTAATACGCGTGTCAGAAAAGCAAATATGGTAAAAAGCATGGAAAGAACCTCCTTTTTTCGTTCTTTCCAAATCTATGAGGGCGGATGACGCTTTTTGCTTGTACCTCGAAAAAACTTGACACAAAAAGGGAATTGTGATATAATAAATAAGCAATTTCAGAAAGGCTTGGTGAAAAAGAATGGGTATGATTTACGGAAATGCTGTTGTTGGACAAAGCGGAGGCCCCACTGCGGCGATCAATGCCACGCTTGCCGGTGTAATCCGCGGTGTTCTTGAAAACGTACATAACGGTGCAATCGGAACGTTGTACGGTATGAGAAACGGCGTTGAGGGGCTTTTGCGTGAGGATCTGATCGATCTTAGTGCATATTTTGACAGCGAGGAAAAGCTTTCACTTCTGGAACACACGCCTGCTGCTGCACTTGGCTCCTGTCGCAAAAAGCTGCCGGATCCAAAGGCGGACGAGCAATTTTATGAAAATCTGATTGCAATTTTCCGTAAATACGATATTCGCTATTTCTTTTATATCGGCGGAAATGATTCGATGGATACCGTTGCAAAGCTTTCCGCGTATACCGAAGCGCACGATTACGAGATGCGCGTGATCGGTGTCCCCAAAACGATCGATAATGATCTTGTAGGCATCGACCACACGCCCGGATTTGGCTCTGCGGCAAAGTTTATCGCTTGTACTATGCAGGAAATGATCCGTGATTGCGCCGTTTACCGTATTCCTGCGGTTACGATCGTGGAGCTGATGGGAAGAGATGCAGGATGGCTGACCGCTGCCTCTGCGATCGGCAGAGTGGTGAACGGAATTGAGCCGGATCTCGTTTATCTTCCCGAGCGGACCTTTGATATGGATCGCTTTCTTGGGGACGTGCGCGAGGCACTCAACCGTCATCCAAACGTTGTTGTTGCGGTTTCGGAGGGAATTCGCTTTGCGGACGGTCACTACGTTGGAGAGGGCAGACAGACGGGAGCAGTGGACGTATTCGGCCACGCATATCTCGCAGGCACGGGAAAGGTGCTTGAGCAAGCGGTTAAGGATGAGATCGGCTGTAAGGTTCGCTCGGTTGAGCTCAATCTTCCGCAGCGTTGCGCGGCACATATGGCATCCGAGACCGATCTTTCCGAATCAGTCTCCATCGGTCGTGCGGCTGTCAGAACAGCGGCAGAGGGCGAAACACGCAGAATGATCGTGGTAACCCGTAAGGCAGGAGATCGCTATGAGATCGAGATCTCTCACGCTGACGTTGCCGAGATTGCCAACCGTATTCGTTACGTGTACGATCGCTTTATCAATGCGGAGGGCAACCACGTTACGGATGAATGCTGTCACTATTTACTTCCTCTGATTCAAGGTGAGCCGAAGGTTACCTATGAGCAGGGCTTGCCCAAGCATATTGTTTTGTAAGAGAGGCTCTATGAAGAAAAAAATTGCAGTTGTTACGGGCGCGTCCTCCGGAATGGGGAGAGAATTTGCACGCCGTATTGCCGAGCGCGAGGAGCTTGATGAAATTTGGTTGATCGCACGCAGAAAACAGCAGCTTGAGGAATTGGGAGCGGAGCTTCCGATTGCGTTTCGTGCATTGTCTCTTGATCTGACCGAGCGTGAGAGCATTGAGACCTATGCAAAGCTTTTGAAGGACGAAGAGGTACGGGTTTGTGTGCTTGTCAACGCGAGCGGTGTCGGTCGCTTTGGCGCGTTTACCGATATTGACCTCGAAACGCACGATAAAATGATCGATCTGAACGTGAAGGCATACGTCGATATGACCTATGCAACGCTTCCGTATATGGAGGCAGGGGATGAGATCTATCAGCTCGATTCGCTTTCCTCCTTCCAGCCGGTGCCGTATATCGGTGTTTATGCCGCGACCAAGGCATTCATTCTCAGCTTTAGCCGTGCGCTTGGCGTAGAGCTGAAATCCCGTGGAATTCGTGTGCTTGCGGTTTGTCCGGGATGGGTTAAGACCGAGTTCTTCGATTATGCCGTGCGAGATAATACCATCACATATTACAATCGCTTCTTTACGGCAGAGCAGGTGATTCGCAGAGCCTTGCGTGATATGAAGCGCGGACGTGACGTTTCGGTTTGTGGTCCCACGATTCGCGCACAGGTTCTTCTGACCAAGCTATTGCCACACCGTCTTGTGATGTGGATCTGGTGTAAGCAGCAGAAAAAATGATTCAAAAAAGGCGCCACGAGCCGTGTGCGCCTTTTTTTGAATTTTTATGTTTCTTCTTGAATTCGCCCGATCGATTCGCGTTCGATGAGGTTTACGGGAACAGAAATCGGCTCACGCTCGCGGTAATGCCTGTTGTGAATTCTCTTTTCGAGCAGGGATACGATTTTTTGACAGGTATCCTCGAGATCTACGTGAAGGGAACTGAGCGGAATGCCTAAATATGAGGCAGAGGAAATGTTGTCAAATCCAACGAAGGAAATATCCTTTGGAATGCGATAACCGCATTGGATTGCGTGCTTCATCGCTCCGTATGCGATTTGATCGTAAGAGGCAATGATGACGCTTGGGAGATCTCCTCTTTCGATAAGCGCTCTCATTCCTTCCTCTCCCGCTTCCATGAATCGCTTCTTAGAGGTGAAAAAGTGGGAATTTCGGACGGATAGTCCTGCGCGTCTCAGCGCATTTCTCACTAAATCCTCCTTTCCTTTTGTCAGAGCTTCACCGAGAAAACCCACCTTCGTATGCCCGTATTCCTTCAACGTCTCGACAAGACGGGTTACAGCCCCCTCGAAATCGATATTGACGGTATCGGAATTGGAATCCTTTCTTCGGATCTTGGAGAATGTGATCAGTGGAATTTCATCGGGGTTGCGTATCGTTTTGCCGCTACTGCCAACGATCACGCCGTCAACCTGCATGCGATATGAAAATTCGTGAAACAGCTCCGCCTCTCTTTCTTCATCGAAGCGAGAGAAGGCGATCACCGAATCCATTCCGTGTTCGTGGAGTGTTCGTTCAAAAACACCGATCATTCGACTGTAATATTCACTTTCCGGCTCCGGGAAAATGAGCGCGACCAGAGGACGTCTGCGCGGATTTTTGTAATATTTTTCAAAGCATCCCTCTTGACGGGCGATGGAAAAAATGCGCTCTCTTGTAGCTTCTCCAATCTCGTGAGAACCGGAAAACGCCTTGGAGACGGTTGCAACCGATACTCCGGATAGCTTTGCAAGCTTTGTTAGTGTCATAAGTTACCTCGGATTTGATTTTACTTTATTTTATCATACGGTTGCCTTTTTCGCAATAGTTTTTTGGATTTTACGAAACTTTTTCGTAACCTTACGTCTTGATTTTTTTAAGTTGAAGTGGTAGGATTGATTCAAAGCAATTGTTCAAGGGGAGCCGAAATGAAAAATCGAGATCGCACAACCAGAATATCCTATATTGTTGAAGCGGCATTTGAATATTTTATATCCTTATTTGTAACGGGAACGATGCTGGGATATCTTTTGGATACACTCGGCTTTTCCGATGCGGTGCAAGGAGTTATCTGTACGGTCGCTACGTTTACCTGCGGTGCACAGCTTTTTGCGCTTGTCGTAAACAATCAAAGAAGAAAGCGATTTGTTGTGATCGGGCATCTGATCAATCAGCTTTGTTTTGTATCGCTTTATTTGCTTCCTGTTTTTAAGCTTTCGCCAAACGCCAAATCTACCATTTTGGTTGTTTTGCTTGTTTCGGGACATCTGATCAATAATGCCATCAATCCCTCCAAGATTACCTGGCTTATGAGCGCTGTTCCGAATGAATCGCGTGGAAGCTTTACAGCAATTAAAGAAATGATCTCTCTTTCGGGTGGAATTGCCGTGTCGCTCATTTTCGGGCGCATTGCTGATACTTACCGTGATCCGATGGGAATGCCTACCGGTAGTTATTACGTCATCTGCTCTGTGGCGTTGCTTCTGATGACCTTGATCCATACGATTATGCTGCTCGTTTCCAATGAAAAACGATCCTCCGTACCGATACAAAAAATATCGATCGGAAAAACCGCCCGTAAGCTTTCTCAAAATCAAACCCTGATCAAGGTTATCGGGGTGGGGATGATGTGGAATTTCGCATCTGCACTGTCTGTTTCTTTTTTTACCTCTTATCAGCGTGACGAATTGGCTTTTTCCTTTACTGTGATAGCGCTGATTACAACTATCGGCTCCGTTTGTCGCATCGTTGTTTCTCCGATTTTAGGACGGATTGCAGACAAGTATTCTTTTGCAACCTCTATGACGATCTCTTTTTTCTGCGCTTCGATTGCGTTTCTTTCGATTGTATTCACAACACCGCAAACAAGATGGATCTTTCTTGTTTATACGTGCCTGTATGCGTTCTCTATGGCAGGCATCAACAGCGGGATTATCAATTTGATTTACGATTACGTTTCGGACGGTGAACGTGCGGCGGCAATGGGAATCAAAAATGCGCTTGGAGGCATTCTCGCATTTTTCACGTCGCTTTTGTCGGGTTTTATTCTTTCGGTTGTTCAAAAGAACGGAGGAATCCACCTGTTTGGATTCACACTCTACGCCCAGCAGCTTCTTGCGTTCCTTTCCTTTACAACAACTGCGCTGCTCATCATTTATATGCGCAAGGTGATTGTGCCTTTACGTAAGGTTCAGGAAAAAACAAATGTCAATCAAGATGAATCACTCAATATACATTAAGGAGAATATTATGGACAAAATTACAGTTGATTTTTCAAAAAAACTCGGCAAGGTAAAGCCGATGCACAGCGTTAACAACGGCCCTGCTTATAAATTTGCTTCCGATCAGCGTATAACCAATATCGATTCTTACCGTGCGGCGGGGATTCCTTACGCAAGAACGCACGATGCGTCCCTCTGTTCAATCTACGGCGGCGAGCATATCGTGGACGTAAATCTGATCTTCACCGATTGGAGCAAGGATGCAACCGATCCCGATTCCTATGATTTTGTTCTTACGGATGAATATATGCGTGTTATTGAGGCGGGAGGTGCAAAGGCTTTTTACCGTCTTGGCGCCCATATTGAGCATTGGGCGAAAAAATACAACACGCTGCCTCCTGTGGATTTCCATAAGTGGGCGGTCGTATGCGAGCACATTATCCGTCATTACACGGAAGGATGGGCGAATGGCTACAAGATGGATATAGAGTATTGGGAAATCTGGAACGAGCCTGATCTCGACCCCGATGACTCGACACACAAGCGCTGCTGGGGCGGCACGGCAAACGAATTTTACGAGCTTTATTGTATTGCTTATAAGCATCTTAAATCCTGTTTTCCGCACCTTAAAATCGGTGGCCCTGCCTGTGCAGGAATGAAGCTTGAATGGCTTGACGGATTTTTTAATAAACTGAATGAGAACAGAATTAAGCCCGATTTCTTTTCATGGCACGTTTACGGCGCAACTGTGGAAAAGGTTCAGGGAAGAATTCGCCTTGCGAGAGAGTTGCTTGATAAATACGGCTTCACAGAAACCGAGAGTATTCTCAACGAGTGGAACTATGTTCGCGGATGGGAAAATGATGAATGGATCTATTCTCGAAAGGCGGAAAAAGGGCTCAAAGGCTCTGCATTCATTTCTTCGGTTA
>JAZQWH010000194.1:0-35907 GCA_045632205.1 Eubacteriales bacterium | reverse complement strand
ACAAGGAACGGCTCGCAGGAGAAGTGCCGATCTTTCGTGTCGGTCTGCGCGATCCGAAGGGAGAGCTGCGTGTAATCACCGCGTTTGATGCGCAGGGATGTGAGCAAACAAGCGACGGCGCGCGCTATTTCGGCTTTCCCGACACTGACGGATTTTCTGTCCGCATCCGTCTTGACAGCAACGAGGACGAGCTTGCATGGTATATCGAGCTTGAAAATCAATGCGCAGAAATTTTGGCAGAGTGGGTGGATTTTCCCCTTCTCTCCCTCCCGCGCCTCAAACAGAACAATCTCTCGGGCGACGGAGGAGAGATCCTGTTTCCCTATAACGAGGGCGCGATCGTCTCCGACGACCTTCGTCGCAATATCTCGTCGATCTCTCGCCATCTTGATCCCGTCTACCCCTCGATCGGCAGATACGCGATCTTCCCGAATATGGTCTCCTCTCAAATGCTCGCCTATCTTTGGGATGACGTCGGTCTGTATATTGGCGCACACGACTCCGCACGCGCGCTCAAGGGCATCGATTTCTATCTGGAAAACGACGCAAACACCCTCCAATTCCGTCTGTTCTGCGGTACCGATTTCGGCGAAAGCTTCCGTACCGATTATCCGATCGTCTGGGCTGTCACCGGCCCCAATTGGGAATCTGCCGCCCAGAGATACCGTACGTGGTTTGAATCCGCACTTCCGCCAAGAGTAAAAAAGATTATTGAGAACGAAAATCTCCCGGAATGGTACAAGGATTCGCCTCTCATCGTTTCCTATCCCGTGCGCGGCGTGCACGATATGGACACGATGAATCCAAATGCGTTCTATCCCTATCCGAATGCACTTCCGATGATCGAGCAATTAAACGAGATCACGGGAAGCCGAATTATGGCGCTTCTTATGCATTGGGAGGGCACGGCACCGTGGGCACCGCCCTATGTCTGGCCGCCCTTCGGTGACGTGGAAAGCTTCGTTGAATTCCAAAACAAGCTGCACGAAAAGAACAATCTGCTCGGCGTCTATTGCTCGGGATTCGGCTACACGATCCAAAGTAATCTGATCAAGAGCTATCAAATGCAGGATGAATACGATGCGAACAACCTCTCTGAAGGTATGTGCGCAGGACCGGACGGTCAGGTCGCCATCAGTAAGATCTGCACCGGACAACGCTCGGGATACGATATCTGCCCTGCATCGCCGGTTGGAAGAGAGATTCTTGACAAGGCATACAAGCCACTCTTTGAAAGCGGTCTGGATTACGTACAGATCCTGGATCAAAACCACGGTGGCGGACAATATCTCTGTCACAGCAAAAATCACGGTCATCCTCCCGCTCCCGGTGTGTGGATGACAAAAAATATGCAAAGCATGCTCGCTGATTGGAACGAAGAAGCGCCCAAGATGCTCTTTGGCTGTGAATCCGCAGCTGCAGAGGCATTCATTGGAAACCTTCAGTTCAGCGACAACCGCTTTGAACTGAATTACACGATAGGTCGTCCTGTTCCGCTTTATTCTTACATCTACCACGAATACGTGCGAAACTTTATGGGAAATCAGGTTGGATGCGAATTGAGCGCAGATGGAGAAACTCTGCCCTACCGCATCGCGTATTCCTTTGCAATAGGAGACTCTATGACCGTGGTTCTCAACCCCGAGGGCAACCTTCTTTCCTATTGGGGACAACGTGATTTTTCGAATCTTCCCTGCAAGGAAACCGCGCTTCGCCTGATCAAAAACCTCACGGAATTCTACCGTACGCAAGCCTCCCCCTATCTGTATGCGGGCCGTATGATCGAAACACCGAATGTGGATTGCGAGACGGTCACCTTCACAGTCAAGAAGAGAGGCTCGATCTATACCGACAAATACCCCGCAGTTCACGCGACCGCGTGGGAGACAGACGGCAAACGCGTCCTGATCCTTGTCAACCCACAAACACGCGCAATCAACTGTCGCATCGATGGCAAGGACTTCACCGTTCCTCCGCTCGACGCGCTTCTCGTTCCTATGAACTGAACAAAAAAACAACCTCCCGCGGGAGGTTGTTTTTTATTTTTGAAAATTATTCTGCGTCCTTTGCCTTCTGCATACGGCTTGTGATCATCTTCATCACAAGAACGGTTCCAACGGTCAGAACGATTCCGATGGGCAAGCAGATCCAAGCGTTCTGAATAAAGCCCGCAAGGATGAACATGACAAAGGAAATCGCCGCCACGGTAATCGCGTAAGGAATCTGCGTGGAAACGTGGTTAAGATGATCGCATCCCGCACCTGCGGAGGACATGATCGTCGTATCGGAGATCGGCGAGCAGTGGTCACCGCAAACCGCACCTGCAAGGCAAGCGGAAATGCAGATCACACGGATGGTTGCATCCTCGGGGCTTGTGAACATTGCATCCACGATCGGAATGAGGATACCGAACGTTCCCCAAGAGGTACCCGTGGAGAATGCCAGCACGCAAGCTACAAGGAAGATGATTGCAGGCAGGAAGTAGCTGAGTTCTGCAGCTGCGTTGTTCATAAGATCCGCAACGTAGTACTTTGCACCAAGCGCCGAGGTCATATTCTTGAGCGCAGTTGCAAAGGTCAGAATGAGAATCGCGGGAACCATTGCAATAAATCCCTTCGGAATAGATTCCATCGCAGACTTGAAGGAAATCGTTCCGCGGAACATATAGTAAACAACGGAAACGACCAGCGCAATGAGACCGCCCCACGGCAGTGCAACGGTTGCATCGGTATCCGCGAATGCAGTAATGAAATCCGAGCCATCAAAGATGCCGCCAACGTAAACGAGCGCGTAAACGCTTGCAACGAGAAGCACGATGATCGGGAATATGAGATCGAGGATAATACCCTTGGAGGAGCCTTCCTCTGCTTCCATCGACTCTACACGGTCTCCGGTGGTGAAGAGATCGCCCTTCTCCTTTGCGTTGACCTCGTGAATTCTCATCGAGCCGTAGTCATAACCGATGATCGCCATCGTGATAATGAATACGAAGGTGAGAAGCGAGTAGAAGTTAAACGGAATTGCGGAAATGAAGAGGTTGAGTCCCTGACCGTCCTCTGCGTACTGGGAAACAGCTGCTGCCCAGGAGGAGATCGGCGCGATCATACAAATGGGCGCTGCGGTCGCATCGATCAGGAATGCAAGCTTTGCACGCGAGATCTTGTGCTTGTCGGTGATCGGCTGCATAACCGAACCAACGGTCAGGCAGTTGAAGTAGTCATCGATGAAGATCAGGACACCGAAGAAGAAGGTTGCAAGCATTGCACCCGCACGGGTCTTGATGTGCGTCTTTGCCCAACGTCCGAATGCGGCAGAGCCTCCGGTCTTGTTGATGAGCGCGACAAGAATACCAAGCTCAACCAGGAAGATGAAGATACCTGCGGTACCCGAAACAGCGGAGATCAATCCGTCGCCGATGAGCGCATCCATCGTTCCGTTGAACGCGAAATCAGCATAGAGCATTGCACCGGAAAGAATACCGACGAACAGAGAGCTGTAAACCTCCTTGGTGATCAGAGCAAGTCCAATTGCAATAAAGGGAGGCAGAAGCGCCCAGAGAGAACCGACAACCGAGCCCTCCGCAGAGCAGGTCTCGCAATCGGTTACGGTTGCGCCCTCGCACGTACCGCAAAGAACGGTTCCCGTTCCTCTGCAATAGATGCAATCCGCAGCGACAGTTTCGCCACACTCCCCACAAGCAACCCAGCCGGTTGCCAATTCGGTCTCCTTGTCCACACAATCCGTGCAGGCAAAATGACCGACCTTTTGGCAATCGGGGCAATCAACCGTCTTCTTCGCGCCGTCGGTTACACCGCAGACGATCAAAAGAGCAACGATTACCAGAACTGCCACAGACAAGATAATTTTTTGTACCTTTGACATAATTTTTTCCTTTCGTTCTTTTTTCACAAAACATCGAACAGCGTCGATTTTTGTTTTGTCAATAGTAACAGTATAACACCATCTTTCCAAAATGTCAATAATAAATACAAAAACTTGTCTCAAATTCTTCATTTTTTAAAAAAGGGCTTTACTTTTTTCTCCTCTTTTTGTATAATAGATTTTGAGACTTGGAAAGGAGCGTGTACCCGATGGCGCAAAGCAATGAAAAAAGCGCGGCAAACTGCGAGAGCTGCGTATTCTATGACTACGACGAGGATTATGAAACCTACGTCTGCACGATGAACCTCGACGAGGATGAGATGGTGCGCTTTCTTTCGGGAAACACGCGTACCTGTCCCTATTATCGCTTTTACGATGAATATAAGAGCGTTCAGAAGCAGATTTGACCGTATGATGTCAACCGTTTTTGTCACGAAAAAAATTATAAAAAAAATATAAAAAAATTTAAAAAATCTCTTGCAATTTGAAAAAAGATATGTTATAATAGCAAATGTTGTACAGTATCAGTGTGCCGTTTTGAGAGAAAAAACGGCGAAGAGTAGTTTTTAGGAGGTGTCAAAGGATGGCAAAGTGCTGTATCTGTGGTAAAGGCGTTGTTTTCGGTCAGAACGTTTCTCACTCTCACCGCAAAACCAACAGAACCTGGAAGCCCAATATTCGCAAAGTAAGACTGGAAGGCGACAAAGCAATCAACGTTTGTTCCCGTTGCCTGCGCACCATGAAGAAGGCTTAATTCCCAATTCATGCAAATAAAGATATGGCAGACACATCGTGTCTGCCCTTTATTGTTATACGGAGGTTTTTGATGCTTGCCCTGATTGATCACCGCGCACCGAAAAGCATTTTTCTGTCCTTGGAGGCAAGCGGCATCTGCCCGCTTCCCCTTCCCTCGCACCCCACGCTTTCCAAGCCCGTTGCAGCGCATCCCGATATGAATCTCTTTTTTGCACAAGAGCATATCTTCTGCACCGAGCTCTACGCCGATCTCGCCCAAAAGGAGCTTTTGGAGATAGAGCGCGCATCGGGACGCAAGCTCATGTTGATCGAAGAAGCGCTTGAAAGCCGCTATCCGTGTGACATTCCTCTCAACGTTGCACAGGTCGGGGCACACATTTTTTGTCACCCAACCCATACGGCAAAAGCAATTCTCAAGGAAGGCTATCGGGTCATCCGCGTTCGGCAAGGATATGCGAAATGCTCTACCGTCCCCGTCGGAGATCACGCACTTATCACGTCCGATCCGTCGATCGCAAGTGCCGCGACAAAGGCAGGACTTGACGTTTTGAAAGTTTCTCCCGCCCACGTCGACTTACCCGGCTATGACACGGGATTCCTCGGCGGTGCCGCAAGCTACTCCCCTTACCGACAAGCAAGCGAGATCCTCTTTTGCGGCAACCTCTCCAAGCATCCCAATGCCGCCGAAATCGAGGATTTCTGCAACCGACGAAGCATACGAACGGTTTCCCTGACCGCAGATCCACTGACCGATCTCGGAACCGTCTTTCTCATCTGACAAAAAGGAGCTTATTATGGAAAAAGAAAAGATCGAACGCATCAACGAGCTGGCAAGAAAGTCCAAGCTCGAGCCGCTCACACCCGAGGAGCTTGCAGAGCAAAAGGCGCTCCGCGAGGAATATATCCGAGATTTCCGCGCACAGTTCCGCTCCACGCTTGAAAACACCGTGGTTCAATATCCCGACGGCTCACGCAAAAAGCTTGACGAAGTGAGCGCAGAGGAGAAAAAGAAGAAGCTGTAAGCGCTTTCTCAATAAAAAAAGGACAAAAAGCCCTTTACAAATCAAAATTATTATGATATACTAATTATAAGTAGAAATTTTGGAGAGGAGACACGGATATGGAATTTCCCAAGCAGATTCAAACCGTTTCGGCACAGGAAACCGAGGCGTTCGGAGCAATGCTTGCAAAAGCCATGTGCGAGAACCTCTCACTCCCTCCCTTCATCGCACTTTACGGAGATCTCGGCGTCGGCAAAACCGCATTTGTGCGAGGCTTTGCATCGGTCATCTCCCCGAACTCTCTCGTCCGCTCGCCCACCTTTGCGTTGGTCAACGAGTACCGCGCCAAGCCGCGCTCACTCTTTCATTTTGATATGTACCGCATTGAGGACGAGGACGATCTTTATTCGATCGGCTTTTACGATTATCTCGACCGTCCGGGCATTTGCCTCGTTGAATGGAGCGAGAATATTCCTTATGCGCTCCCCGAGAGCTATCTGCGCGTCAGCATTGAAAAATGCTCCGCGGACGAGCCCAACCTACGCATCATTACCGCAACTCTCATCGGAGAACTCAAGCTATGAAGATTTTGGCACTTGACAGCACCGCAAAGGTTGCCTCCGTCGCACTCAGCGAGGATGGACGTCTGCTCGGTGAATATACCATCAACAACGGAAACACGCACAGTGAAACCCTGCTCCCTATGATCGAAGCACTGCTTGACCGTCTGGAGCTTACGGTTGATGACGTGGATGCATTTGCGATCGCGGCAGGTCCCGGCTCCTTTACGGGAGTACGCATCGGTGCGGCAACCGCGAAGGGACTCGCTTTTGGAAGCGACAAGCCCTGCGTCAGAGTCTCCACGCTTGAGGCGCTTGCAAAAAATCCCGCACTCACAAACGGGCTTGTTTGTCCCGTTATGAATGCACGGCGCAATCAGGTCTACACCGCGCTTTTCCGCGCAACGAACGGAAAGACGGAGCGTCTGATGCCCGACTCGGCAATTGCAATTACGGAGCTTGACGAAATTCTTTCCGCATATGAGGAGCCTGTTGTTCTTTGCGGAGACGGATACGAGATCACCGAATCTCTTCTGACACATCCGATCCTCCCGCTCGCAGAAAGGCTCCGCCATCAAAGTGCCTTCAACGTTGCCCTCTGTGCAGAGGAAATGATCGCACGAGGGGAGACTGTCAGCGACACGGAGCTCTCCCCCACCTATCTCCGTCTCTCCCAGGCAGAGCGCGAGAGACGCGAACGAGAAGAAAAAAACAAATCTATATAAATCCGAAAGGCGGAAAATGCTATGAACATCAAGAAAATCACCATTGGCTGCGATCACGCCGCTTGTGAAATGAAGCAGCAGATCATTGAGCACCTCAACGCACGCGGAATTGAGTGCATTGACGTAGGAACCTATTCCTCCGACAGCTGCAACTACCCCGATTATGCACACGCGCTCTGCAAGAATATTCAGGACGGCGTAACCGAGCTTGGAATTCTGATCTGCGGAACGGGCATCGGTATGTCCATGGCTGCAAACAAGCATCGCGGCATCCGCGCGGCTGTCTGCTCGGATACCTTCAGCGCTCGCCTCACCCGTGAGCACAACAATGCAAACGTCCTCTGCTTCGGTGCCCGTGTGGTCGGCATCGGTCTGGCACGCGATCTCGTTGATAACTTCATTGACGCAGACTTTGAGGACGGCGGAAACCACAGAAAGCGCATTGATATGATCACTGCGATCGAAGAAGCTGAAAGCAAAAAATAATTTTTACATAAAGAACGAAACGAAAGGCAGGAATTTCCTTATGTCTACTGTATTCTACAAAGCCGCACGCGCTCTGCGCGGCGGAGATGACAAAACCGCTACCGCAGCCGTAATCCTCGCGGCAGGAAAATCCACCCGTATGGGCAAAAAGCAGAACAAGCAGCTCCTCACTGTAAACGGAGTTCCGGTTCTTGCACACACGCTCATGGCATATCAGGCTTGCCCTCACATCCGTCAGATCGTTGTGGTTGCGCGCCAGCAGGATTTTCCCGCAATCGTTGAGATGCGTCAGACCTACGGCATCAAGAAGATGACCAAGCTTGTGGTTGGCGGTCAGGACCGTCAGGAATCCGCAAGATTCGGTGCATCTCAGGTTGATCCCGAGATTCGCTTTGTTGCGATTGCAGACGGCGCCCGTTGCCTCACGACCCCCGAGCAGATCTCTGAGGTCTGCATTCGTGCTTACAAATTCCAGGCAGCAACCGCAGGACACCAGATCACCTCCAGCATCAAGCGTGCGTCCAATATGGGTATTATCACCGAGTCGGTTGATCGCGACGGTCTTTGGGAGGCACAAACTCCTCAGGTATTCCACGTTGCGCTCTACAACGCGGCAATCCACAAGGCACTTCAGGACGATTTCCGCGCAACCGATGACAATGCCCTCATCGAGCATCTCGGCTACCAGGTCAAGATCGTCGAGTGTGGCCGTGACAACATCAAGATCACGACTCCCGAGGACATTGCTCTTGCAAAGGCGATCTTCAACGTAAGAGAAAAGAAGCAGAAATAAGAGAAAATGGGACAGAACATCCGCATCGGGCACGGCTATGACGTTCACCGTCTCGTTCCCGACAGAAAATTGATTCTGGGCGGTGTGGAAATCGAGCATACCACAGGACTTCTCGGCCATTCCGATGCAGACGTACTGACACACGCAATTATGGATGCGGTGCTCGGCGCGCTGGCACTTGGTGACATTGGAAAGCTCTTTCCCGACAACGACGATGCGTTTCTCGGAGCAGACAGCATTCTGCTTGCCCGCGAGGTCGCCCGTCGAGTCGAGGAGCTTGGCTGGTACGTTGGCAACATCGATGCGACCGTAATTGCACAAGCTCCCAAGCTCGCGCCCCATATCGCTGCAATGCGCACCCGTCTGGCAGAAGCGTTTGGAATTCCCGTTGACTGTGTCAGCGTCAAGGCAACCACCGAGGAGCATCTCGGATTTACGGGAGAAAAGCTCGGCATTGCGGCACACGCCGTCTGCCTGCTCTTCCGTCAGGTCTGATCTATTCAAAAGCACGCAACACACGAATCCCTTTTCCATACGTCCTTTTTGTGTACGTCCATTTCGTGGGCAACGTGCAACTCTTACTTGCAGTATATGTGAATAAGACAAAAAACGCCATGCTTCGTCATACACATTCCAACAGAAGAAAGAGGTTTACATATGATCTACATCGCTCCCTCTCTCCTCGCGGCTGATTTTGCCAATCTGGAGACAGAGATCAAACGTGCAGAGCGCGCAGGCGCAAACTATCTGCATCTTGACGTTATGGACGGCGCGTTTGTGCCAAACATTTCCTTCGGTGCCCCCGTCATCTCTGCGATCCGTCGCACCACAAAGCTTATCTTTGACGTCCATCTGATGATCAACGATCCCATTCGCTACGTGGATGACTTTGTCAAGGCGGGAGCCGACATCATCACGATCCATTACGAGAGCTGTGACGATCCTCTAAAGGTTCTTCGTTATATCCGCTCCCGTGAGGTTCGTTGCGCAATTTCCATTTCTCCCGCAACGCCTGTTGAAGTGCTCTATCCCCTTCTCTCCGAGGTGGATATGGTGCTCATTATGACGGTCGTTCCCGGATTTGGTGGACAAAAGCTGATTCCCGAGACCATTCCGAAGGTAAAGGCTGTGAGAGAATATCTTGATGCGAACAACCTGAAGGCGCTCATCGAGGTAGACGGCGGTATCACCGCGGAAAACACGGGACTTCTGACCGAGGCAGGCGCAACCGTTTTGGTTGCCGGATCTGCAATCTTCAAGGCAAAGAAGCCCTCTGAGGTTGTAAAGGCGATGCAGATCGAGGCAATTGCACATCCCTACAATAAATAACATTGATATAGGAAGGAAAAGCATCTTTTCAAAAGGCTTTTCCTTCCTGTTTCTTTTCCTCAAGCCAAAAAAGGGAGAGCCCTGAAGCAGAGCTCTCTCCTTATTTTTTTATTAATATTTCTTTTCAAGATTCTTGCGGATCGCGACGATGAAATCACGGGAGTTGACGGCAGTTGTCTTCGTGCCCTCAACGACAAGTCCGACAAGGTCCTTGGTCATAATGCCCTGATTGAGCGTTTCGATGCAAGCATCCTCGAGATTATCCGCAAACTTGACGAGATCCTCAAGTCCGTCCAGTTCACCTCTCTTGCGAAGTGCGCCCGACCACGCGTAGATGGTCGCCATCGGGTTCGTGGAGGTATCCTCGCCCTTGAGGTAGCGATAGTAGTGACGGGTAACCGTACCGTGTGCCGCCTCATACTCAAACTTACCGTCGGGAGAAACGAGAACGGAGGTCATCATTGCAAGAGAACCGAACGCGGTGGAAACCATATCACTCATTACGTCACCGTCATAGTTCTTGCAAGCCCAGATAAATCCACCCTCGCTGCGGATCACGCGTGCAACCGCATCATCAATGAGCGTGTAGAAATACTCGATTCCCGCCTTCTCAAACGCTTCCTTGTACTCGTTATCGTAGATCTCCTGGAAGATCAGCTTAAAGGTCTGATCGTACTGCTTGGAGATGGTATCCTTTGTAGAGAACCAAAGATCCTGCTTGGTGTTCAGCGCATATTGGAAGCAGGAGTGCGCAAAGGAGCGAATGGAGCTATCCTTATTGTAGCTTCCCTGAAGAACACCAGGGCACTCAAAGTCATAAATAGTCTCACGGAAGGTCTCCTTACCGTTCTTATCGGTGAAGACGAGCTCTGCCTTGCCCTCTGCGGGAGCGCGATATTCGGTTGCCTTGTAAATATCACCGTATGCGTGACGCGCGATGGTGATCGGCTTTTTCCAATTGCGTACTGCAGGACGGATGCTATCGATGAGGATCGGCGCACGGAAGACCGTTCCGTCGAGAATGGCACGGATGGTTCCGTTGGGGCTCTTCCACATCTCGGTGAGGTTGTACTCCTCCACTCTCTGCTTGTTGGGGGTAATGGTAGCGCATTTGACCGCAACACCGTATTTCTGCGTTGCATAAGCGGAATCAAAGGTCACCTTATCCTTGGTCTTCTCTCTTTCGGGAAGTCCGAGATCGTAGTATTCGGTCTTGAGGTCGATGAAGGGATAGAGCAGCTCGTCCTTGATCATCTGCCACAGAATTCTGGTCATTTCATCGCCGTCCATCTCAACGAGCGGCGTTTTCATCATAATCTTGTTCATTTTACTGATTCCTCCTGATTAAAGCTGGCTGCCTGTGTATGCAAGCAAGCTTCCTGCCTTCAGAATTGCCTTCTGACGGTCGGTAAACGCGCATACAAGCGGGATCTCAACACCCGTTGTTTCATTCCTAAGCGTCATCTTTCCACTGTCCATACCTGCCCAGACGTTCGAGATCGAGAGCGTATCGCCCTGTGCAACCTTCTCGTAATCATCGGGATTTGCAAACGTAAGCGGCATAATACCCGCATTGATGAGGTTTGCAATGTGGATACGTGCAAAGCTCTTGGTGATGACAACACGAACGCCGAGATAAAGCGGAACGAGTGCCGCATGCTCACGGGAGGAGCCCTGACCGTAGTTCACGCCGCCTACAACAATGCTCTGTCCTGCGGCAAGCGCACGCTCGGGGAAGGTCTTGTCACATACACCGAAGCAATACTGCGAGAGAAACGGAATGTTGGAGCGGTAAGGCAGGATCTTTGCACCTGCGGGCATAATGTGGTCTGTGGTGATGTTATCACCCACCTTCAGCACCAGCTCTGCCTTGATCGCATCCTCCTGGGGACGGCAATCGGGGAATTTCTTGATGTTGGGACCGCGCAGGATCTCAAGATCCTTTGCTTCCTCAGGGGACGCAGGCTCGATGATCGCGCTATCGTCAATGCGGAACTGCTCGGGCATCTTGATCTCGGGCATTTCGCCAAGCAGGATGGGATCGGTGATCTCACCCGTCAGTGCTGCCGCAACCGCAGTTTCGGGAGAAACGAGATAAACCTTTGCGTCTGCCGTTCCGCTTCTGCCCTCAAAGTTACGGTTGAAGGTACGGAGGCTGACACCTGCGGAGTTGGGCGAGAAGCCCATACCGATGCAAGGACCGCACGCACACTCCAAAACACGCGCACCGCTCGCAAGAATATCGGTCAATGCGCCACACTCGGCAAGCATTGCAAGAACCTGCTTGGATCCGGGAGAAATGGAAAGGCTGACAGAGGGCTGAATGGTTCTGCCCTTGAGCAGAGCCGCAACCTTGAGCATATCCATCAAAGAGGAGTTGGTGCAAGAGCCGATGCAGACCTGATCCACCTTTGTCCCCTTGAGGCTCTCAACGGTGACAACGTTATCGGGCATATGCGGGCAAGCAATGAGAGGCTTGAGCGAAGAGAGATCGATATCGATGATACGATCGTAAACCGCATCCGCATCACTCTCAAGCGGAACGTAATCCGCTTCTCTTCCCTCTGCACGGAGGAAATCACGCGTGATCTCATCCGAGGGGAAGATAGACGTGGTTGCGCCAAGCTCGGTACCCATATTGGTGATCGTTGCACGCTCGGGAACCGTCAGGGTCTTGATGCCTTCACCACCCCACTCGATGATCGAACCGACTCCGCCCTTAACGGAAAGAATGCGAAGGATCTCAAGGCTGACGTCCTTTGCGGTAACAAAGGGACGGAGCTTACCCGTGAGGTTGACCTTGATCATCTTGGGCATCGTGATATAATATGCTCCTCCTCCCATTGCAACGGCAACGTCGAGTCCGCCCGCACCGAATGCGAGCATTCCGATTCCGCCGCCCGTGGGAGTATGGCTATCCGATCCGATCAGCGTCTTGCCGGGAATGCCGAAGCGCTCCAAGTGAACCTGATGGCAAATACCGTTACCGGGACGGGAGAAATAAATGCCGTGCTTCTTCGCAATAGACTGAATGAAGCGGTGGTCATCCGCATTCTCAAAGCCGGACTGAAGCGTGTTGTGATCGATGTACGCTACACTTCTCTCGGTGCGAACACGGTCCACACCCATAGCCTCAAATTCGAGGTACGCCATCGTACCCGTTGCATCCTGTGTCAGCGTCTGGTCAATACGAAGTGCAATTTCACTTCCCACTGTCATTTCGCCGCTGATCAGATGCGCCTTAATAATCTTTTGTGCGATTGTCATTCCCATGATCATTTGCTCCGTTTCTTCATGTGGTTTCTTGCGTTTTCAATGTGTTTAATGGTCAGCTTCTCCGCCAATACAGCGTCTCGTGCCGCCATTGCCTCGTAAATTGCGCGGTGCTCGCTTGCCGACAGTGCTGCACGGCTCTCGTTTTCCACCGACTTTTTACGGAATTTCTGCGTCTTCTTGTGCAAAGGCATCAGCGTATCAAAAAGCACCGAGCTCTTGCTGAAGCGATAAATGAGCTGATGGAAGCGACTGTCCATCACACGAATGCTTTCCGCATTCTTCTTGCTCACGTAAAATTCCTGCAATTCCACGGTCTCGCGCAGCTCGTTCAGCTGCTCCTCGCTCATATGAACAGTAGCCTCATAGGATGCCATTCCCTCAATGCGAACGCGGATCGCGTAAATATCCTCCAGATCCTTATCGGTTACGCCAACAACAAGGATTCCCTTGGAGGAAATTTCCACCAAGTGCTCCTGCTCAAGGCGGCGCAGTGCCTCTCGGATGGGAGTACGGCTTACGCCGAGGTCATTTACGAGCTTGAGCTCGGTCAAAACCTCGCCAATCTGATACGTACCGCAGAGAATATCGGTCTCAAGTCGTTCAAAGACCTGCTCTGCAAGCGATAACGTTTTATGTTCCATCATAATTCAATCCTCTTTCTTTGGTCTTCGTCAGGCGCGACGGAAACGGTCGCCGGAGATTTCCTTGATCTTCTCCTCCAGCTCGCTGTTCGAAAGGCTGGTCTGTCTGCCATCCTCATATTCCTTGTCGATCCACTCCTTGAGCGCAACAACCACAGGATCGCGCTTATCCACCGTCTGACCCTCGGGCAAGCGATAGGTTTCGTTGATCCAATACGCAATACCCGCAAGTCCGGAAGCCTTTCCGATCAACACGGATGCTCCTCTGCCAAGGATCTTCTTGGTGTCGAAAATGTTGTAGATCTCCTCATCCTTAAGCAAGCCGTCTGCGTGAATTCCTGCGCGCGTAACGTTGAAGTTTCTTCCAACAAAGGGAGTCATCGGGGGGATCTGGTAGCCCATTTCGCGCGAGAAGTACTCCGCGATCTCGGTAATGACCGTGGGATCCATTCCGTCGAAGGAGCCGCGCAGAGATGCGTACTCAAACACCATTGCCTCAAGCGGTACGTTGCCCGTACGCTCACCGATTCCAAGGAGCGAGCAGTTGACGCCGCACGCACCGTAGAGCCATGCAGTGGTCGCGTTGGTGACCGCCTTGTAGAAATCGTTATGTCCGTGCCATTCCAGCATCTCGCTGGGAACGTCGGAATACTTCTGCAAGCCGTAAATGATGCCGGGCACGCTACGAGGCAGAGCAACCTCAGGATACGGAATACCGTAACCCATCGTATCGCACGCACGGATACGCACGGGAATCTTTGCTTCCTTCGACATTCTCATCAGCTCGTTTACAAAAGGCACAACAAAGCCGTAGAAGTCTGCGCGCGTAATATCCTCAAGATGGCAACGCGGCATAACCCCTGCCTCAAAAGCCTCTGCAACGGTTGCAAGGTAATACTCCATGCACTGCTTACGCGTCATCTTCATCTTCTTGAAGATGTGATAGTCGCTGCAGGAAACAAGAATGCCCGTCTCGCGAATACCGAGATTTCGAACAAGCTTGAAATCCTCCTTGCTTGCACGGATCCACGTTGTGATCTCGGGGAATTTCAATCCAAGCTCCTGGCACTTCTCTACCGCCTCGCGATCCTTCTGGCTGTATACGAAAAATTCAGTCTGACGGATAATTCCGTAAGGTCCGCCCAGGCGGGACATCAGCTTGTAAAGGTCTACGATCTGCTTGACCGAGTAAGGCTCAACCGACTGCTGACCGTCACGGAAAGAGGTATCCGTGATCCAGATATCCTCAGGCATTCCGAGCGGTACGCGGCGATGGTTGAATGCCACGCGAGGCACGTCGGTATAGGGAAAATCATCGCGGAAGAGGTTCGGCTCTGCAATATCCTGCAAAGAGTATTTATAGTTCTCTTCCTCCAATAAATTTGTATGTGGAGATATTTCTAACATCTATCTATCCTCCTTTTGCATTTCTGTATACAATTATACACACTTTTGCTGTATTTGTCAATACTGTAATGCAAAAAAATATACCAAAAATATCACATTTTCCTTGACAGATGGATGGACAAAATATATAATATATGGTAGTTAACGAACCTCACCGAAAGGAACCCAACCCTATGAAACTAATGATCGCGTCCGACCTGCACGGCTCGGCATACTACTGTGAAAAGCTTGCTGCGGCATACCAAAGCGAAGCGCCCGACCGTCTGCTCCTGTTGGGAGATCTGCTCTACCACGGCCCGCGCAACGATCTGCCGCGCGACTATGCCCCCAAGCGAGTAATTGAAATGCTCAATGCGCTCTCCGAAAAGCTGCTTTGTGTGCGCGGAAACTGTGAAGCGGAGGTTGACCAAATGGTCTTGAGCTTCCCTGTTCTTGCGGACTATGCGTATCTCTCGATTGACGGAACGGATATTTTTGCAACGCACGGGCACCTGCACGGAGAAACCAATCCGCCCCCCATTCGCGGCGGAGCGCTTTTGCTCTGCGGACACACGCACGTTCCCGCCTTCCGCCCCTATGATGGATTCACCTACGTCAATCCCGGCTCGCTTTCCATTCCAAAGGAAAATTCTCCCCACAGCTATATGATTCTGGAGGATCGCACACTGATATGGAAAACGGTGGAGAGTGAAATCTACCGAACAGAAAAAATATAACAAAAAAAGGTGTAGCAATCAGCTACACCTTTTTTATGCTTCCTTGAGCAACGTCTCAAGAAGTGTGACGCGTTCGGTTGCAAAGTGATAGGCGTTTTTGTAGTCCTCTGTTTCCTTAGAGCAGATCTCCAGCGCGGAAAGCACTGCATAAAGCTCCACCTCGTTAAGGGGATTCTGCGCATTCAGAAGCGCAAGCAGGTGCTCCTTTGCCGCTGTATGATCTCCTTTTTCCATAAGACAGACAATGGAAAGATGCTTTGCAAAAAAGCCATCCTCCGAATCCTCTTCCAAAAAGTCTCCTACCGCCTCAGGCTCCCCTGCTTCTATCCGCTCGAGTGCCCGAACGTAGCGCGAAAAGGAGGTTTGATACGTATAAAACGGTTCTGCAAGCGTTTCATTGAGCATATCCGAATAGAGCGTTGGCGAAATTCGTTCCATATAATGAAAAAAAACACGCGCCTGTGCTTCAATATGCCCCGTTGGATACAGGGTCTTTTCCGCATAGGAAAGTGCTTCATCAAAAAAACGGCATGATGAACGCAACCTACCGTGCCAAAATTCGGAGATTGCAATTCCAACGTCGCAATCGGCAAGCAGCAGGCTGATCTCATCATCCGGTTCAGGACAGCCGGAAAGGCAGAGGCTTCTACACCCCCACCAATCTCCGGCTGCATATGCTCTTTTGATATTGGAGAGACTGTTCATCTTTCGATAAACGATCTCATCCCCCTCCTCTGCCAACAAAAAGCCAACGGGAACGCTGAGGCGTCCTGCTATGTAACAGATCGTCGACAGGGATGGCTGTGCAGCACCGTTCTCAATACAGCTTAACATATTCCGAGTGATCTGATTGCCCGCAAGCTCTGCCTGGGTCATCAGCTTCGCAACGCGAAGATTTCGGATCTTTTCACCGATATTCATGAACGGAGCTTATCCTTTTTTGAATTACTCAGCGTCTGCCTCGTCCTTGTAGGTACCGAGCTTCTTCTGAACAGCAACCTTAGCGTCTGCATAGGTAGCCTTTACCTTGTTTGCAGCCTTCTTGGGCAGCTTCTTTGCCTCGTTTGCAGCGATGACAACCTTTGCGGAGAAGACTCTGCAGCCCTCAACGAAGGTCTTCACGCGGCCTGCAAGGGTCTTGCGGTACAGGAACTCATCGATGAGGTTGTAAAGATCCTCCATCTTTGCGTTTACTGCGCCGTCAACAACGCCAACGATACGGTCAGCGGTCTCGGTATAGATACCCTCTGCTGCATAGCGAGCCTGGTCCATACGGATTGCGTACTCTGCATCTGCCTTATCCTCGATCGCCTTTGCCTTTGCAATTGCGGGAGCGAGCAGGTTTGCATAGTCACCGTCCATCTTCTTCATAAGCTTATCGTACAGCTCTACCTTCTCCTCAACAGCAACCTCGCCGTTGGTCAGGTTGGTCAAACGAGCCTCGAGGTCAGCGATCTGCTCCTGGGACTGTGCCAGAGCCGCAGAGGTCTCCTGAAGCTTGCTCTCAGTTACTCTGATGTACTCCTCAACCTGTGCCTTGTCGTAGCCGTTAAATTTGTTCTTGAATTGCACGGAAATCTCTGCCATGATTCAATTCCTCCACATTTTTTACTGATAAATTGACAGATAGGACACATAATCCCATCAAATCTTATTATTCATATAAATCATACCACATTTTGCACTTAAAAGCAATCTTTTTTTTTGCTTTTTTGCATTTTCGTCATCTTGCACAATTGCGCTTCTTCTTTTTATTCAAATAGACAATTGCGTTCAAAACTTCATTGTAATCTGATCGGTTTCGCTGATGTTATCCAGCACACCGTTCGCACGAAGCATCTCGATGACAGACTTGGAAAGCTTTGCTCGGATCTGCAGATCCTCCACCGAGAAGAAGGGCTCCTCGTTGCGCGCGTTGATAATGTTCTGTGCGGCGTTTTCTCCGAGTCCCGGCAGCGAGGAAAACGGCATTCGGATGGCTCCGTTCTCCGGTTGGAATACGTATGCGTGTGATTTTTCAAGATCGACGGGCAAAAAGCGCACCTTTCTCGCCATTGCCTCATTGATCAGCTGCAAAACCGTAATGCTTGCCTGCTCCTTGGGAGAGGCTTCCTTACCGCGCTTTTGGATGTCGCGCATAACCGCTACCACGTTGGATTTTCCGCCCATAACGATCAGTGCGTCAAAGCCGTTGGGCGCGACGGTGAACATCGTGCAGTAGAATTCCACAGGCTTGTGGACCTTGTACCACGCCAGACGGATCGCAGACATAACGTATGCCGCCGCGTGGGCCTTCGGGAAGAGATATTTGATCTTCTTACAGGAAAGGATATACCACTCGGGAACGTTATGCGCACGCATATCCGCCTCCCATTCGGGCGTAAGACCCTTTCCCTTTCGCACTGCCTCCATAATCTTGAAGGAGGTTGCGTTTTCAAGCCCGAATCGGATCATATCCAGCATAATACCGTCACGCGTACCGATGACGCGGGAAATATCGCAAATTCCCTCCTTGATCAGATCCTGCGCGTTGCCGAGCCACACGTTCGTTCCGTGTGTCAAGCCCGAGATCTGAAGCAGATCCGCAAAGTTACGCGGCTTTGCATCGAGAAGAACCTGTTGGATAAAGGGCGTTCCCAGCTCGGGGAGACCGTAGGTACCGATGGTGCATCCCTCAATATCCTCAGGCTTGATCCCAAGCGGTGCGGTGGATTCAAACAGCTCGTAAACCGAGCGATCGTTCATTGCCACGTCGAGCACCGACGTATTGGTAAAGATCTCAAGCCACTTATATTTCGTCGGCATATCATGTCCAAGCTCATCAAGCTTAAGAATGGTATCGTGCAGATAAGAGAACGCAAAGTGCGTTGTGATAATATCCGAATTGGGGTCGTCTGCGGGATGCTGAACGGGGGTAAAATCGTAAACGTCCTTGTTCTGCGGCACAACGATGATGCCTCCGGGGTGCTGTCCCGTTGTCTTTTTTACGCCCACGCAGTTCATAACCAAGCGGTTCATTTCCGCACGGGAGAGGCTGATGCCCTTCTGCTCAACGTATTTTGCAACGTAGCCATACGCGGTCTTATCGGCAAGCGTACCGAGCGTTCCCGCGCGGAAGACGTGTCCCTCACCGAAAAGCTCCTCGGTATATTTATGGACTCTGCCCTGCACGTCACCCGAAAAGTTGAGGTCGATATCGGGGGATTTGTCTCCGTAGAAGCCAAGAAACGTCTCGAACATAATATCGTGACCGTCCGCCTTATACTTTGTGCCGCATTTGGGGCACATCTTATCGGGCAGGTCAAAGCCGGAGCCGACCGAGCCGTCCGTAAAGAACTCGTTGTGCTTGCAGTCGGGATTGGGGCAATAATAGTGCGGCGGCAACGGATTGACCTCCGAAATTCCCGCCATAGTTGCAACGAAGGAGGAACCGACCGAGCCACGCGAGCCAACAAGATACCCCTGCTCCTCACTGTAATGCACAAGTCTTTGCGCAATCAGATAAAGCACTGCAAATCCGTTTTTAATAATCGACGTCAATTCACGGTCAAGACGTGCCGAAACAAGCTCGGGAAGCGGATCACCGTACATCGCCTTTGCGCGTGCCCAGCACATATCCTGCAGCTCCTGCTCTGCCCCCTCCATTTCGGGGGTAAAGGAGCCGGGCGGGATGGGACGGATCTTCTCGATCTGATCGGCAATTGCGTTGGTATTGGTCACCACGACCTCGTAAGCCTTCTCCTCACCGAGATACGCAAATTCCTCAAGCATCTCCTCGGTCGTACGGAAATAGATGCCGACGTCCTTATCGAAATCCTTGAATTTCTGTCCCGCAAGCAATATCTTACGGTAGAGCTCGTCCTCGCGGTTGAGAAAATGCGCGTCGCAGGTTGCGCACACGGGCTTGTTGTATTTTTCTCCAAGTGCAACAATGCGGCGATTAAGCTCGCGCAAGCCCTCGTCGTCCGCAACGGAGCCCTCCGCAATCAGGAATCGGTTGTTGCAGATCGGCTGGATCTCAAGATAATCGTAGAAATTAACGATCTCCTCGATCTCGCTTTCGGGGCGGTTTTCGAGGATCGCGCGGAAAAGCTCTCCTGCCTCACACGCCGCTCCGACAATGATTCCCTCACGGTGCTTTTCCAGAACCGTCTTGGGAATTCGCGGAACGCGCTTGTAATAGTTGAGATAGCTGTACGAAATGAGCTTGTAGAGATTTTTGAGTCCCACCGCGTTCTTGACAAGCAAAATTTGATGATAGGGCTTGAGCTTTAACGGATCTGCCTTTTCGGTCATATCCTTTTGCAGGGCACGAAAATCCTCCATTTCAAGCTTTCTCATAATCTCCTGCATATGCAGGTAGATCATCGCAAGCATCTCTGCATCGTCGCAAGCACGGTGATGATTGAAATCCCCCAGCTCATACGCCTTTGCGATCGCATCGAGCGTATGCTTTTTCAATTCGGGATTGATATGCTTGGAAAGTGCCAGCGTATCGAGATAGGGATACGCAAACGGCAGCTCCGCAAGCTTTGCAAAATGACGGATGAAGCCAATATCGAAGTTTGCGTTATGCGCAATGAGCAACGGAAGCTGCCCCGCCGCATTTGGCTCTGTGCCGATAAAATCGAAGAATGCACGCAACGCATCCGCGTATTTGGGTGCTCCCTTGACCATTTCGTCGGTGATCCCCGTCAGTTCCACGATATTTTCGGGAATGGGACATTCGGGATCGACAAACGTATTGAAGCGATCGGTTACCCGTCCGCCCGAAATTTTGACCGCTCCGATCTCGGTGATCATACAGTTCTGGACGGAAAGACCGGTTGTTTCAATATCAAAAACCACGCAATCTGCAGAGAAGGAGGGATCGAAATTTCCAACCACGGCACTTGCGGTATCGTTGACAAAATAGCTCTCAATTCCGTAGATCACCTTGAAGTCGCTGTCCTTTGCGACCTTTTCAAGCGCGATCATTGCCTCGGGATATGCTTGTACGTTTCCGTGGTCGGTAATGGCAACCGCGGGCATTCCCCACTTGAGTGCGGTTTTGACCGCCACATCGGGGGCAATCAGCGCGTCCATTGTTGACATCGTCGTATGTAAGTGCAGCTCCACACGCTTCTTTTCCGCCTTGTCGGAGCGCTTGAAGGTGGAGATCTTCGCAATGTCGGTATAATAGAAGGTATAGTCGGTATCGGTCTTTCCCTTGCGCGTGACCTTTTTGACGTAGCCGCGCATTGCAACGACAGAGCCGTTTCCGATCAGTCCGCAAAGCTGACTTGCATCCTCAGGCTCCATCCCGAACGTGCGGTGCTCGATCGATGCGTTTCCGTCAAAGACGTCAAAGGTGATGTCGAATTTTTCTCCACCTCTGCCCTCCTCCTTGGTAAAGCCGAATACCTCACCGAGAATGACGATATTGCGTTGCGGCTTTTCGATCGAAGCGATCGAAACAGGTGTGATCTCAAATGGCTCACCAAAGACAAACTCGGGCGAGGAAATGTCAAAGGTCATCGTACCGATGCGGCAGACGCCATCCCGAATCTCGGGGACCGCGACCTCCGAATAGATGGTTGCCGCGCGGGGAAGCATCTCCTTCTCCTCCTCAACGGGCGCGCCGAATTCACGGCTCTCCTGCGCACGTTGCATACGGACGAAATCCTCCTCCGCCTTTGCCGCCTGACGCTCCAGCTCGTGCTGCTGCATTCTTGCCGCCTCGCGGAACTGCGCCAAGGAAGCCTCATCCATACTGCCGATCTTAACCCGGATCCGATCTCCGAATTCCTCACGGATGATCTCCTCCATCAGTCGCGGCGTTTCGGCACTGTACATCAGATCCACGCCGCCCATAGCGATGGGAATCAGAATTTCAAGCACACCGTCGCGCAGCTTATAATCACAGTGTGAGAAAAAGCCGTTGGCAACGATTCCGCGTCGGTTTGTCTCTCGAAGCAGATCGGGAATCTGATCGCGATCAAAATGAGCATTCGGATAATGCGGACGGAATTGCATGATATTCAATTGATACGCCTGTCGGATCTCCTCCTCGATGGCATAAAGCGTAAGCTTTGGCACGACCTGCGGGAAGGCAACGGAGACCTCAAGCGCTCTCTGCTGCTTGTCCGCACGCATGGAAATGCTATCGGGATCAGCCGTACGCAAAATCTCCTCTGCCTCCGTGCTCGGCGTATAGCGATTCAAAATTTCAAGTAGCGTTTTACTCATGTTCGATCCGTTCTTTCAATATACGAATTTCTTGCAGGAGTCGATCTATAATGGCATCCTCGGGAATCTTTTCGACAATCTCGCCGTGACGGATCAGCACCGCGCGGCCAACCTCGCCCGCAATTCCGATATCCGCTTCACGCGCTTCACCGGGACCGTTGACAATGCATCCCATCAATGCGACCTTGACGGGCACGTCCGAAAGACCCGCATCCCGTACCGCCACCTCAAAGCGCTTGACAAGCGAGATGAGGTCGATCTTGGTGCGTGAGCAAGTGGGACAGCTGACGATATCCAGCCCGCACTGTCCCTCCACGCCGATGGCGCGCAGAATCTGCTTTGCCGCCCCGATCTCCTCGGTAGGATCGTCGGTGAGAGAAACACGAAGCGTATCTCCGATGCCGTCACACAAAAGCGAGCCGATTCCAACGGCGCTCTTCACCATACCGCGCTCTCCTCTGCCCGCCTCGGTAACACCGAGATGCAAGGGATAGGCGCAGCGCTCGGCAAGCATACGGTTTGCCGTGATCATTTCCGAAACGGTGGACGCTTTGATGGAAATGACAGTATCCTCAAAATCAAATTTTTCAAGCAAGGATGCGTGATAGAGCGCGCTCTCGCAAAGTGCCGCCGCGTTGGGGGCACCGTGCTTTGCAAGAATATGCTTTTCCAAGGATCCGCTGTTGACACCGATCCGGATCGGAATTCCTCTGCTCCTGCAGGCATCGCAAACCGCTTTTACGCGATCATCCGCTCCGATATTTCCGGGGTTGATACGGATCTTATCAAACCCAAGCTCCGCGCAACGCAGTGCGATCTTATAGTCAAAATGAATATCCGCCACGATCGGCACGGTGATCCCCGCTTCCTTGATGGCAAGGATCGTATCTGCCGCCTTCATCGTGGGAACGGAAATGCGAACAATGTCGCATCCGACGTTCTGCAACGCGCGCACCTGCGCTACGGTTGCCGCCGCATCGAGTGTATCGGTATTGGTCATAGACTGAATGGCGATGGGGTTCCCTCCACCGATCGCAATTCCGCCGATTTTCACTTCTCTGCTTTTTCTTCTGATATCGTTATATTTCATAATGCGATAATATCCTTTATTGCAATGAGGACTGCCAACGCAAGAAGGATGACGAGTCCGACAAAGTTGATAATGCCCTCCACCTCTTTTTTGACGGGCTTGCGACGAACGATCTCGATCAGATACAAAAGGAGATGTCCTCCGTCAAGCGCGGGAAAAGGCAACAAATTCATAACACCGAGATTGATGGAAATAACGGTTACAAGATAGATAAGATTGAGAATGCCCGTTTGTGCCGCGTCCGAAATGGTCTTGGTAATGCCAACCGGCCCCGAGACCGCCTCCACGCCGTATCTTCCGGAGAAGAGCCCGACAAGCGAATCGTAGACCATCTTTACCGTGGAGGTTGAGCGATACCATGCGTGGCGCAGAACCGTTCCCACTCCAAAGCCATCCTCGGGATAGACCTTGAAATCAACGTCTCCAAATACCGTATTGGATGCCGGATCGATTACCGTGGGAATCTGCACGGCATCGAGCGTTACGCGCTCGCCGTTTCTCAGCACCGTGAAGGAGATCGGCTTGTGACCTTGATTCATAACTTCATACGCCAGCTCATAGGCGGTATGCACGCGTGTACCGTTTACCTTGATGACCTCATCACCGATCTGGAGCTTTTGCGCACTCAAGGATTGCTGAAAATGCGCCTCCAAAACCGCGGGAGTGATGGAAATATTCTCTAATTTCACATACTGAACCTCCCCGTTTGCACCCATACGCTCCACACCGACCTCAAAAAGATCGGTCTCGGATCTTTCGATCATCTCACGGAGTCCGTTCAGATCACGCACCGCCACAGCCTGTGCGTCGGAATCAACGTCCTTGATATAGCTGAGATAATCCCCGTTTTGGAGTCCCCCCTCCTGGACGGTCTCGGAGGTGTATTGGACATGAAACGCACCGACGGTCGTAGTTCCTACCGAGTCGGAGCCGGATGCCCATACGATTCCGATCATCAAAAGAAAGCCCAGAAGAACGTTCATAAAGGGGCCCGCAAGCGAAATCAGAATTCTCTTCCAAACCGATTGGTTACAGTAGGCGTGCGCCGCAAGCGCGGGATCGATCGTCTCGAGATGCTCTTCTTTTTTCTCCGTTTCCTCATCGGAATTCAGCACAAAAGGCGTTTTCTCTTCTTTTTCGATCCCGTTTTCGCCCTGCACTGCTTCCATTCCGTTCTCTCCAAGCATACTGACGTAGCCGCCGATGGGAAACAATCGGAGCGAATAGACGGTGCCGCTCTTTTTGGATTTTTTGGAAAAGATCTTTGGCCCCATTCCGATGGCAAACTCCAAAATGCCCACGCCGCAAGCACGCGCCGCCAGGAAATGTCCCAGCTCGTGAACAAAAATCAAAACGCCAAACACCAAAAGTGCCAAAAGGATATAAAGAATACTCAAAGTTCAAACCTCCGTGAACAGATCTTCCCTCACCGCACGCTGCGGTATGAAAAGCGATCTCTCCTTCCGCATTTGCGCGAGAGATCGCTTTCCAAAAGATGCTTGCAAGCACTGCAAGCGGGATCAACTGTAATTATTTGCCCAAAAGCTCGTTGGCAAGCGCTCTTGCCGCTCCGTCAAAGGCAAAAATATCGTCAATGGCTACTGCATCTCTTGCATCCGCCAACCGCTCGACCGTTTCGGTCACAATGTCAAAAATATCAACAAAACCGATCCGTCTGTCAAGGAACGCCGCAACCGCGATCTCGTTTGCCGCGTTGAGTACGGCAGGAACCGCACCGCCGCGTGCGATCGCCGTCAATGCAAGCTTGAGCAGCACGAACGTGTCCGTGTCGGGCTTTGCAAAGGTCATCCTTCCAACCTGTGTCAGATCCAGCTGTGGGATGACCGCATCGAGACGGTCGGGATGCGTCAGCGCATACTGCACGCACAGGCGCATATCGGGAACGGACATCTGCGCGATCACGCTGTTATCTATATATTCGACAGCCGAGTGCATTATGCTTTCCCGATGCACCAAAACCTCAATCTGCGAGGGATCGACGTCAAACAGATGAACCGCCTCGATCACCTCAAAGCCTTTATTCATCAACGTAGCGCTGTCAATGGTAATTTTCGCGCCCATATTCCACGTAGGATGCGCCAGCGCACGCTCAACGGTAATATCCGCAAGCGCCTCGCGCTTCATCCCGTAAAACGGCCCGCCCGATGCGGTAAGAAGAATGCGTTTGATACGTTTTTTACCGCCCGAACGCAAGCATTGATAGATTGCGCTGTGCTCACTGTCCACGGGAAGAATGTCAATTCCCTTTTTACGCGCGAGATCCATCACGATCTCCCCCGCACAAACAAGCGACTCCTTATTGGCAAGCGCCAGCTTCTTGCCTGCCTCAAGCGTTGCAAGCGTAGGACGCAAGCCTGCCTCACCGATGACCGAGTTGACCACAACCTCATCGGCGGCATACGGTTGTGCAATCATCTCACACACACCGTCCATACCTGCATAGATCTGCACGTCAGTATCGGCAAGACGCGCGCGAAGATCCCTCGCAGCCGCTTCATCCGACATCGCACAAGCACGAACACCGAGAAGCCTTGCCTGCTCCTCTACGCGTTTTGCATTGCGATTGGCACAAAGTGCGTTGACGCGGATACCGTTTTGCAGTGCAACGTCAATCGCCTGCTCTCCCACAGACCCCGTAGAGCCGAGGATGGAGACCGACGGATACTGTACGGAATTGTTCATAATCGCCTCCGTTTTTTAGTACATAAAATTCAAAAATCTTGTAAACACGGTCAAAACGATCGAAACCGCGAGGATCGAATCAAAGCGGTCGAGAATACCGCCGTGCCCGGGAAAAATCTTGCCGTAATCCTTGATCCCGTATGTACGCTTGATGACCGACATGGAGAGGTCACCCACCTGAGATACGACAGATGCCACAAGTCCTGCCGCCGCAAAGACGAGCAAATTGGTGCGGAAATCAACCGTCGCCTCCAGAATCAGACCAAACGCGAGCATCGCAAGCACACAGAACACAACGCCTCCGATCGCCCCCTCCACCGTTTTCTTGGGGCTGACATCGGGAATGAGCTTATGCTTTCCGCCTCTGCCGAGCAGCATACCGCAAAAATATGCGAACACGTCGGTAATCCACGCACCGATGAAGATCATCAGATAGAGATACGATCCGCCCAAAACCTTATCGTGCAAAAATTCGATTCCCGAGAATCCGATCAGAATATAGAGCATACTCAACATCAGAGCCCCCATCTGAGAGATCGTATATTTGCCGTGCGAAAGGATCATAACCGTAAAGAGATACAGCACGATCACGGAAGCTGCCGCAAAAGCAATGTCTCCGATCAGCTTGGTCGAATTCACGTAGCGGATCAAAAACGGGAACGCCGCCGCGCAGGCGTAAAAGGGAGCACCCACCAAAATCGCCTTCTTCAATCCCATACAGGAAAGCATCTCATAAACCGCAATTACAGCGCACGCCGCAATTCCGATCGGCAATGCGGGGGTATCTGCAAAAATCAGTACGGGAACGAGAATCGCCACCAAAACAATGGCTGTGATAATACGAGTTTTCATAATATACCTTCTTCAAATTGTTCTTTGGATCAAGCAGAAAAGATCAAACTCCGCCGTAACGCCGTTTTCTGGAATAAAAAGCGGCAACTGCACGGTCAACGTCCTCCGATGAAAAGTCCGGCCAGAGCACGTCGGTATAATAATATTCCGCATACGCAGACTGCCAAAGCAGGAAATTGGAGGATCGAAGATCCCCTCCCGAGCGCACGATCAGATCGGGATCCGGGCACCCCGCCGTATAAATATGAGCGGAGATATCCTCCTCGGTCACGTCCGTCTTCCCTGCTCGGATCAGCTCGTTGCAGGCGTGTGTGATCTCCTCTCTACCACCGTAATTGACGGCAATATTGAGCAAAAACGGCTTGTGTGCAGTCTCGCGGTCGATCCGCTCCATCTTTGCGCGAAGCTCATCCGAGAAAATGGAAAGATTTCCGATAAAGCGAAAATGCACGTTGTCATCCACCATCTCTACAAAGCACTCCTCGATGTATTCATCGAAGATCTTCATAATGGTGTCGACCTCCTTTTGCGGGCGCTTCCAATTCTCGGTGGAAAACGCATAAACCGTCATATATTTCAGACCGATCTTTTCGCAATAGCGTCCAATGCGCTTAAAGGTAGCCGCGCCGTGCGAATGCCCGAACTCACGGGGCATTCCGCGCCGCTTCGCCCATCTTCCGTTACCGTCCATAATAAACGCGATGTGCTGCAAGCGGTCATCCACCTGCACGCGCTCCTCCTCGCGCTTCTTCCTTCTCCAAAACATATTCTTCTCCGTTTCTGTCCTTTTATCTCTTGAAAAAGGACGCGATGTCGCGTCCTTCCTCAAAGCCGACCGATCAGATCTGCATGATTTCCTTTTCCTTCTTGGTGGTGATGCCGTCGATCAGCTTGATGTAACGGTCGGTAAGATCCTGCACAGCCTTCTCGCCTGCCTTCTGCTCGTCCTCGGTCATCAAGCCATCCTTCTTCTGCTTCTTGATCTCATCATTTGCATCTCTGCGGATGTTACGGATCGCAACGCGCGCATCCTCACCCATCTTCAAAATCTGCTTGCCGAGTCCCTTACGGTGCTCCTCGGTCAGAGGCGGGAAAATGAGGCGGATCACGGATCCGTCATCCTGAGGAGTGATTCCGACGTCCGAGGTCAGAATTGCCTTGACCATTGCCTTGAGGGTGCTGCGGTCATAGGGGGTGATGGTAAGCGTCTTAGGGTCGGTGACTGCTACGGATGCCATATCAACCAGCTTGGTTGCTGCGCCGTAGTACTCAAACATAACCTTGGAAACAACTGCCGCATTTGCCTGGCTTGCGCGGATGGTGGAGAGATTGCTCTCATACACGCTCACGCTCTTTATCATTTTCTCTTCGGTGTCTTTGGTATTGAATTTCATAGTAGATGTCCTTGCCGTTCGTTCGGCTTTCCTTTCTTCTCTGTTTGTGTAAATTAGCAGTGGATCGCCGTACCGACGGGCTCACCCATGACGGCGCGATAAATATTTTCGGGATCGGCAAGACCGAACGCATAGCCCTCGATGCCGTTATCCATACAAAAGATTGCGGACGTCATATCCAACGCACGCAGATTTTCATCGAGGATCTGCTTATAGGAAACGTCGCTGTAACGAATCGCATTCGGATTCTTTCTGGGATCGTCACTGTAGATCGCATCAATGTTCTTTGCCATCAGGATACAATCCGCTCCGATCTCAGCCGCACGGAGTGCCGCCGCGGTATCCGTGGAGAAGAAGGGCGTGCCCAATCCTCCTCCGAAAATAACGACCTTTCCTGCCTTGAGCGCGGCAATTGCATCACGCGCGGTGTATGTATCGGCAAACGCCTTCATCTCAACCGAGGTCATTACGACCGCCTCCATACCAACGCGCAAAAATACGTCCTGAAGCGCGAGCGAGTTGATCACCGTTGCAAGCATACCCATATGATCGGCACGGCAGTGATCCATACCGGTTCCCTGTCTGCCTCTCCAGATATTACCTGCACCAACGATTACAGCGACCTCAACACCTGCATCCAAGCAACGCTTGATCTGCTGTGCAACGGTCTCGATAAAATCAAAATTGAGAATTCCCGTATCGGTAGCGGCAAGCGCCTCGCCCGAAAGCTTGAGCAATACCCGCTTATATTTGGGTTGATTCATCGTTGTCACCTTCCCTATCTTCAAATTATTATATTCCCTTATATTTTACTACAAAAAGATCGATTTGTAAACACTTTTTTGTAAATAAATCTGCAACTTTACATTTTTGTGCAAAAAAAGACCGTCGGCAATCTGCCAACGGTCTTTTTTTCTGTTTTTAAAGCAAAAATCAATTCTCAAACTCCATCTTCATCTGAGAATCAAGCGCCTTGCGGTGCTTCTCCATCAGCGTCTGGATGCGCTTGACGGGATTGAGGAGATTGCTGATAGACTCATCATTGTTGAGCGTATCGATGAGGTAAGCGATGTACTTGCACATATTGACCTCAACAAACCACTCCTGCTTTGCAAGCTCGGGGCGACGGTAAACCAGGTTGGTGCAGAATACGCGATCGACAACACCGTCCTGATAAGCTGCCTGGAACTTCTCCACGCCCTCGGTAAAGAGACCGAAGGTCGAGAAGCAGAATACGCGGTTCGCGCCCTTCTCCTTGAGCTGCTTGCATACGTCGATCATAGACTCACCGGAAGCGATCATATCGTCAACGACGATCACGTCCTTGCCGTGGAGATCCTGACCGAGGTACTCGTGTGCCTCGATGGGGTTACGGCCGTTGATGACAACGGAATAGTTACGGCGCTTGTAGAACATACCGATGTCAAGACCGAGCACGGAGCTGTAGTACATGCAACGGGACATTGCGCCCTCATCGGGAGAAATGATTGCGAGATGATCCTTATCAATGATGACGTCGGGTACTGCGCGAACGAGTGCCTTGATCATCTGATAGGTAGGCTGCACGTTATCAAAGCCTGCAAGCGGAATTGCATTGCAGATTCTGGGATCGTGCGCATCGAAGGTAAGAATATTGGAAACGCCCATTGCAACAAGCTCCTGGAGCATCAGAGCGCAGTCAAGCGACTCTCTGCCCGATCTCTTGTGCTGTCTGCCCTCGTAGAGCATAGGCATAATAACGGTGATACGGTTCGCCTTGCCGCCGATTGCCGAGATGATACGCTTCAGATCCGCGTAGTGATCGTCGGGACTCATAGGCACCTTGTTGCCGTACATATTGTAGGTTACACCGTAGTTAAAGGTATCGCAAATGATGTAAACGTCTTTTCCGCGCATGGACTCGTGCAAAATACCCTTTGCCTCGCCCGTGCCGAATCTGGGGCATTCCGCGGTTACCAGGAAGGTCTTGCCATCCATACCGTGTCTGCGCCAATCCTTGAGATAGTTATCGACTCTGCCAACGAATTCCTCGCAGCCCTTCATACCGATAACAGCCAATCCACCATACTGAAATTCCTTCATTTTTCTTTTCCTCCAAAAATACATTTTTCTTTATTGTCCCCAATTCGCGGCACACGGTGTTATGTGCCGTGCTGACAGGTGATTTTTCGTCAGTTTTAATTCAGTGCACAAAAACGGCCGTATGCCTCGTCCCACATATTTCTGTCGGTCGAAGGCTCGTATCTCTTCAATTCAAAGGATGCGGCAACGATCTCTCTTGCCTGTGCAAGGTTTGCAACCTCGCCAACAGCGATCGCCTGCATCATCAGGTTTCCGATTGCGGTTGCTTCCTCGGGACCTGCCGCAACAGGTACTCCGCAAGCATCTGCGGTCATCTGGCTGAGGAACTTATCCTTCGTTCCGCCGCCGACAACGTGAATGACCTTTGCCTTCTTGCCCATCATAGCCTCGATAGACTCTGCGGTCTTACGATACTTGAGCGCCAGGCTCTCGTAAATGCAACGAACGACCTCGCCAACCGATTCGGGTACGTGCTGACCGGTGCGGCGGCAGAACTCGCGAATCTTCTCGGGCATATTGCCGGGCGTTGCAAAGGAGGGATGGTCGGGATCGATCAGGCTCTGGAAGGGCTTGCATTCCTTTGCCCAGGTCTCCATCTGTGCAAAGCTGTAATCCTTGCCCTCGCGCTTCCACTGACGGCGGGATTCCTGAATGATCCAAAGTCCCATAATATTCTTGAGGAAGCGGATGGTTCCCATCGCGCCGCCCTCATTGGTAAGGTTGAGTCGGTTGCTCTCGGGCGTAATGAGAGGCGACTTCAGCTCGGTACCCATAAGCGACCAGGTTCCGCTGCTGATGTAGATGAAGTCCTCCTCCTGCGTGGGAACAGCGATGACCGCACTTGCGGTATCGTGAGATGCCACGGTCAGAACGCTTGCATCGCACTTACCCGTTTCGCCCTGTACCTGCGGCAGAAGCTTGCCGACGTTGTAGCCGGGCTGAACGATCTCACCGAAGAGACGGCGAGGCAGACCGAGCTTGTCGAGAAGATCAAACGCATACTCTCTCGTGTTTGCATCGAGGATCGCGCCCGTAGAGAGAATGGTGTATTCGTTTGCCATTTTACCCGTGAGGAAGTAGTTGAGCAGGTCGGGGATGTTGAGCATACGGTCCGCCTGTGCAACCATCTCGGGGTTGTCGCGCATATCCGCGGCGAGCTGGAAGATGGTGTTAAAGTTGATTCTCTGGATACCGCCCTTTGCGTAGAGCTCATCCATAGAGAAGAACTGCTCCACGTGCTCGACGATCCCCTCGGTACGGGTATCACGGTAATGCATCGGATTTGCGAGCATTCTTCCCTGCTTATCGAGCAGCGCATAGTCAACGCCCCAGGTATCGATACCGATCGTGGAAACGTTGTCTCCCTCAAGCACCGTTTTGGTAATGGATTGCTTGATCTCGTGGAAGATTCTCAGAATGTCCCAATACATTCTGCCGTTGGTAATTACCGGATCATTGGAGAAGCGGTGATTCTCGCGCAGAGTCAGTTTTTTTCCGTCAAATCCGCCCACAATACCGCGGCCGCTGGATGCGCCGAGGTCAATCGCAAGCATTTTCAATTCAGCCATTGCAACCTCCAAAAAATATAAGTATTTTTCAATTTTTGTTCAAATGGAAATAACCAAAATTATTATATCACAAGCGCGCGGCTTATGTATGAACATTTTATGAACTTCAAACCATATTCTGCATAAAAAATCCATACAAAAATGCGTGTTCGTATAAAGGAATGCCAAATCGTGCGCTAAAAGGCGACAAGCCGTTTATTTTTTCGATTTCCTTCGCTTGTTACTGCACGAAATGAAATGCAATACGGGGATCGCCGTTTTCCAAAAGTACCGTACCGCATCTGCAAAATCCGAGCTTGGAAAGAACGTGCTGCATTGTCGCATTATCCTCGTGTGTATCGATGCGGAGATTGGGAATAACAGACGCGCAGTATGCTACGATCGAGCGCATCACACCACGCAATTTTCCGTCGCTCCCCACACGGTGGATCACACCGTACGGAGCGTCGTTTTTCCAAGCGCCGTCAAAGATCCGCATATACGTCGGATCCTCCTCTACCGCAAAATAGAAAGCCGCGTGGAGCTCCCCATCCTCGGTCACCGCAAAAAGACGGCGGGCTTCAATATCCTCAAGGATCATCTCCCGAGGAGGATAACCAACCTCCCACTGCGACGGATTTCCCGTTCGGTCCATATAGGATTTTGCCTCGCGGTATATCCGCTCGATCTGTGAAAGATCCTCTCTTTGAGCCAATCTGATCTCCATTTTTCCTCTTTGTTTAAACAGTTCTAATTATTATTCTAAATTCTTCAAAACAGGCAAAAGAGCCGAAACGGATCGTTTTTTGACCCGTTTCGGCTCGATTATTTATCTGTTTGCGTACATTTTCTCGTAGTAATTGCGATATTCACCCGAAATGATGGTCTCCCACCACTCCTTGTGCGTCAGATACCACTCAATGGTCTTATCGATTCCATCCGCAAACTTGGTCTCGGGGAGCCAGCCGAGCTCACTGTGGATCTTCGTGGGATCGATCGCATAGCGCATATCGTGTCCCTTGCGATCCGCAACGAAGGTAATGAGGCTTTCGGGCTTGCCGAGCTTTTTGCAGATGAGCTTAACGATGTCGATATTGGTCATCTCATTATGACCGCCAACGTTGTAGACCTCTCCGACTCGACCCTTATGGATGATGAGATCAATCGCCTTGCAGTGATCCTCTACGTAGAGCCAATCGCGCACGTTCTCACCCTTACCGTAAACAGGCAGGGGCTTATCGTTGAGCGCATTTGCGATCATAAGCGGGATCAGCTTCTCCGGGAAGTGATAGGGGCCGTAGTTATTGGAGCAACGGCTGATGGTCACGGGCAGACCGTAGGTACGGTGGTAAGCCAAGACTAACAGATCCGCTCCCGCCTTGGAAGAAGAATACGGGCTGGAGGTGTGAATGGGAGTGTTCTCGGTAAAGAAGAGATCGGGGCGGTCAAGGGGAAGATCGCCGTAAACCTCATCGGTGGAGACCTGATGATAACGCGTGATACCGTACTTGCGGCAAGCGTCCATCATAACCTGCGTACCGAGGATGTTGGTCTGCAGGAAGATCTCGGGATTCTCGATCGAGCGGTCAACGTGGCTCTCTGCCGCGAAGTTGACCACGATATCAGGCTTCTCCTCCTCGAAAATGCGATAGATTCCCTCGCGGTCGCAGATGTCGGTCTTGCAGAAGCGGAAGTTGGGGTTCTTGAGCGCCTCCTCCAGCGTGGAAAGGTTGCCCGCATAGGTCAGGCAATCAACGCAGACAATGCGATACTCGGGATACTTGTTGAGCATGTGATATACGAAGTTCGAGCCGATAAAGCCCGCTCCGCCCGTTACGATAATAGTCATAATGCTGTTTCCTCTCTGACTTTAGTGTAATACGTCCATATATTTGCCGTCCAGAACGTCCTTGAGGTACTGTCCGTACTGATTCTTCTTGAGAAGCTCATAGACCTCCAGCACGTCCGCCTCGCTGATCCAGCCGTTGAGATATGCGATCTCCTCAAGGCACGCGATCTTACGGTGCTGATGAGATTCGACGGTCTTGACGAAGTTGGTTGCCTCGACCAGACTCTCGTGCGTTCCCGTATCGAGCCAGGTAAAGCCCTGACCGAGAAGCTCAACGTTGAGCTCATTATTCTCAAGATAGATGCGGTTGAGGTCGGTGATCTCAAGCTCACCGCGCGCGGAGGGCTTGAGGTTCTTTGCATACTCAACAACGCGGTTATCATAGAAATACAGACCGGTTACACAATAATTGCTCTTGGGCTTTGCCGGCTTTTCCTCAATGGAAACGGCACGTCCGTTGGCATCAAACTCAACGATACCGAAGCGCTCGGGATCATCAACGTAGTAGCCGAATACGGTAGCACCCTTGCCCTGCTCAGCATTCTCGCGAGCCGCCTTCAAGCGCTTTTTGAGTCCGTGTCCTGCAAAAATATTATCGCCCAGCACCATTGCAACGGTGTCATCGCCGATGAACTCCTCACCGATGATGAACGCCTGTGCAAGTCCGTCGGGAGAGGGCTGCACCGCATAGGAAAGCTTGACGCCGAACTGATGTCCGTCACCGAGCAATGCCTCAAAGCGCGGAATATCCTGCGGGGTGGAAATGATGAGAATATCGCGGATGCCCGCGTTCATCAGAACCGACAGAGGATAATAGATCATCGGCTTGTCGTAAATCGGAAGCAGTTGCTTAGAGGTAACCTTGGTCAGCGGATACAGTCTCGTTCCGGAGCCGCCCGCCAGTACAATTCCTTTCATAGTACAGTGTTCCCTTCTTTTATTTTTGAGTTTTATTTCACTTTATATTGTAACACAAAAAACAATTTTCGTCAATAGAATTCCGAATTTTTCGTTCACGTTTCCGACAAAATGTTGGCACAAAACAAGGGAGAGCCCCACAAAAGCGCGAAGCTCTCCCATTTTTTCGGTTTTATTGATCCCAAAGAACGATTTTTCCCTCTTGACGTGTCCTGACAAGATCGATGATGCGCTGATTGGATGAGCCGCGGAAGCGCAACGAAATATCCTTGAGCGCCTTGACGTATCTGCCGTCGACAAGCACGTCGATGAGCGAGAGCATCTCGTCCGTGACCTCACAGCGCGGATAGGAGCCTTCCTTCCAAAGCTCTTCGTCAAGCGTAAAGCCCGTAAAGCACCAGATATTCTTATCGGGGCATTCCTCTCTCACGCGATGCAAAAATTTTACCAATTCACGCTGATTGACAGGCTCAAACGGTTCCCCACCGAGCAAGGTCAATCCGTTGATATAATAGGGCTTGATCGATTCAATGATCTCGTCCTCCACCGCCTTCGTAAAGGGCTCGCCGTAATGGAAATTCCACGTCTGCGGCTGAAAGCACTCCTCGCAATGATTGGTGCATCCCGATACGAACAGCGTTGTACGAACGCCCTCACCGTTGGCAATATCGCATTTTTTGAGTTCACAGTAATTCATAGTTAAGCCCTCGTATCAGAGATGGAGTACGCGCTCCTTAATTTCCTGCGTTCTTCCCTGGTTCCAATACTGCGTACCGATATAGCCGCAGGTACGTCTTGCAACGTTCATCTTCGCCTGATCGGTGTTTCCGCACTTGGGGCATCTCCAGATCAGCTTTCCGTCATCCTCGGTGATTTCGATCTCACCGTCCCAACCGCAAACCTGGCAGTAGTCGGATTTGGTATTGAGCTCTGCGTACATAATGTTATCGTAGATGAACTTCATGACCTGAAGCACTGCCTCAAGGTTCTGCTGCATATCGGGAACCTCGACGTAGCTGATTGCGCCTCCGGGAGAAAGCTGCTGGAACTTTGCCTCGAACGCAAGCTTGGAGAATGCGTCGATCTCCTCGGTTACGTGAATGTGATAGCTGTTGGTGATATAGCCGCGATCGTTAATACCGGGAACGATGCCAAAGCGCTTCTGCAGGCACTTTGCGAACTTGTAGGTCGTGCTTTCCAGGGGCGTTCCGTAAAGGCTGAAATCGATGTTGTGCTCTGCCTTCCACTTCTTGCACGCATCGTTCATATGCTGCATTACGTTCAGTGCAAAGGGAGTTGCGCTGGGATCGGTGTGGCTCTTGCCCGTCATATACTTCACGCACTCGTAAAGTCCTGCGTAGCCAAGCGAAATGGTGGAATATCCGCCGTAGAGGAGCTTATCGATCACCTCTCCCTTTTCCAGGCGTGCGAGCGCGCCGTACTGCCAAAGAATGGGAGCGGCATCGGAGGTGGTACCCTTGAGACGCTCGTGACGGCACATCAGCGCACGGTGGCAAAGCTCAAGTCTCTCGTCAAAGATCTTCCAGAATTTATCAATATTTCCGCCCGAGGAAAGCGCTACGTCGGGCAGGTTGATGGTTACGACGCCCTGATTGAAGCGGCCGTAATACTTGGGCTGACCGTTCTCATCGACAAAGGGAGTGAGGAAGCT
>JAZQWH010000193.1:0-1068 GCA_045632205.1 Eubacteriales bacterium | reverse complement strand
AAGTAACATTGTGGATTTTTTAGGGTAGCGAAGCGGCGATGCGGAAATGAATGATATGCCGGGGGCATATCAGAACCGCATCGTGACCGAGCCGCAGCGAGAAGTGGTACAAAAATACTCGTGGGTAAAGTTACTTTGGTGCCTGCTTTGGGTGGTGGTACCAAAGCAGTCGCGGGAGCTATTGTTCGGAACTGTAAAGAAAACGAAAAAGTCTGTTTCACTGCCTAAAGACAGTGGCACAGACTAATAAATCCGAACAATCTCTCAAAAACTTTTTAAAAGTTTTTGAAAGGGGTGTGGGGAGAAGCTTTTTTCCAAAAAGTTCTCCCCACAAAAAATCATAACAAAACTTCCTTGTTCGTGCCGTAGAAGACGTCGGGATGATTGGCGATCGTTTGGCAGAACTCCTCAAACTGCGCCCAATCGTCGTTGATGTCGAACTCGTAGGCGTGACCCCAGATATAGAAGATCTGAGGGCGATCGGTCTCGATGGCGAAGAACTCCTCGGCGAGGCGGTAGAGCTGCTCGAAGCGACCGTGATGATGGATGGTGGGCTGGAGCTGCAGGAGGTGATTTTGCAGCTCGAAGGAGTGGTTTGAATCGGTGGTACGCGCGTATCGGACGCCCGTATGACGGCGGAGAAGCTCGGCGATACGCGGCGAATGGTTGACGCCGCCACCGGGGTAGGCGAAGCCGACGACCTCGTAGCCGGCAAGCTCGGAGAGTCTGAGGCGATCCTGTTCGACCTGACGGATGATCTCCGCATCGTCGGTGAGCTTGGTGAGGGTGGGGTGCGTGAGCGTGTGCGCGGCGATCTCGTGACCTGCGTAAACGTACTTGAGATCCGCGGCGGCAACCTTGGTATGATTGACGTCGACGCCCTCGCGGATGAGGTGACCCTCCAGCCCGAGCTTTTCGGAGTTGAGGTTAAAGGTTGCGCGGAGGTTGTACTTGTTGAACAGCTCGATGAGGCGGATGTCCTGCGTCACGCCGTCGTCGTAGCTGAAGGTGATCGCTTTTTTCTTGCCGTTCCACATCATATTCGGTTACTCCTTGCAGACGGATTTG
>JAZQWH010000192.1:0-75105 GCA_045632205.1 Eubacteriales bacterium | reverse complement strand
ATTACTCTGCGTCAGCAGGAGCCTCAGCTTCCTCTGCAGCAGCGCCCTCAGCAGCCGCGATCTCCTCAAGGAGAGAACGGATGGAAAGGCTGACCTTCTGCTTCTCGTCATCGATGTCGATGATGCGTGCATCAACGATCTGACCGATCTCAAGAATGTCTGCGGGCTTTGCAATTCTTTCCATTGCGATCTGAGAAATGTGGATCAGACCGTCAACGCCGTCCAGGATCTCTGCAAATGCACCGAAGGGCATCATGCTAACGATCTTAACGGATGCAATGTCGCCAACAACGTACTGGGACTTGAATACGTTCCAAGGATTGGTCTCCTCGGTCTTGTAGCCGAGAGAAATTCTCTTCTTCTCGGGATCAAAGCTCTTTACGAATACCGTGATCTCGTCGCCGACAGCAACGACCTCAGCGGGATTCTTGATGTGCTTCCAGGAAAGCTCGGTGAGATGTACCATACCGTCAACACCGCCGAGATCGACGAATGCGCCGTAGCTGGTCATGCTCTTGACCTTACCCGTGTAGGTCTTACCTACCTCGATGCCTGCCCAGAAATCAGCTTCCTGTGCGCGCTTTGCCTCGCGGAGAACGACACGGATGGAGCCGATCGCCTTCTTGCCGGGCTTCACCTCGATGACCTTAAAGGAAACCGTCTCGCCAACGAGCGTTGCGAGATCGCCGTCCTTCGGTACACCGGTCTGGGATGCGGGAATGAACACGCGGTTTGCGTTGCAGTAAATGACGACGCCGCCCTTTACAGCCTCTGCGACCTTGCCCTCAAGCACGGTCTTCTCTTCGCAAGCATTGACAATGGTCTGCCAATTCTTGTCTGCGTCTGCTCTCTTCTTGGAGAGCTCAGCGATGCCCTCGACGTCGCTGACTCGAATTACGAATGCTTCCACAGAGTCGCCGATGTGGAAGTTCTCGGTCAGACTGAAAGCGGTGTCATTCGAAATCTGATCCGCTTTGATGTAACCGGTCACGCTGGTGCCAAGGTCAAGCTGCAGCTCGGCGTCGGAAACAAACGTAACGGTTCCGGTAACGACATCTCCTGTATTTAAAGTTAAGCATTGCGATTCGAGCATTTCTTCGAAATTTTCTTTCATTTCGCTCATGGTTTTGTATACCTCCTGTATTTCCTCGCTCGGTGTCGATGCACCGGCAACGATTCCAATGTGATTTGCGTCGGACAGTATTTCCGTGTCCAACTCGGATGCGCTCGTGATCCACACGGTGCGCTCGCAATGACGGCGACAGATCTCGTAAAGCTTTGCGGTATTGGAGCTCTCTTTTCCGCCGATCACGACGATAAAATCCGAGCTTTTCGCAAGCTCTGCGGCTTCGGTCTGTCTTTGCTCAGTCACGCTACATATTGTATCAAAAATTACGGCATTTGTACAGACCTTTTTTGCAATTTCTTGACTTTTCCTCCAATTGCCCAAATTCAAGGTCGTTTGTGCCGCCATAATCGGCGTTTTTTTGTGCAATTTATCCTCTCCGAGTTGACCTATCAACAACTCGAGAGCCCGATCATCCGCCGAAACGTACTTTTCTCCGTCAAAATAACTCATAATGCCGACGACCTCGGGATGATTTGCCGCCCCCATCAGAAAGAAAACGTGATCCTCCCCGCTATGCTCTGCGGCAATGCGGTGGATCTTTTTGACGTACGGACAGGTGCAATCGAACACACGGAAATCGGGATTTTTTTCTGCAAGCGATTGCAGGAGCGCATCGGTCTCCTTTGTGCATCCGTGTGCACGAACGAGAAGCGTGACGGGCTGCTCCGAATTTGCGCGCTCGGCAATCTCCGTGATCTGCTCCACGCCGACAGCCTGCACGCCGCGCCGCAAAAGGGATTCGTTATAGGTCTCGTTGTGAATGAGATGCCCGAGCGTATAGATCCGCTCTCCCGCTCTCGCGTTTCGGATCGCCTCCTCCAGGCGGTCGGTGGCACGCTTGACACCAAAGCAAAAGCCCGCGTTTTTGGCAACGGTGATCTGCCTCATACCGTCACGCTCTCTCGCCCAGACGCTCGCGGATGAGCGCGATGATTCCATCGGTGCACTCGTCAGGCGTCATATCGGAGTTATCAAAGGGAACGGCATCGGGAGCCGCAACGGCGGGAGCAACCGATCGGTTACGGTCGTTTGCATCACGCTCTCTCATATCGGCAAGGACCTCCTCGAGCGTGGTCTCGATCCCCTTTGCGCGAAGCTCGTCACAGCGGCGCTGCGCACGGCATTCATCGGATGCAAACAGAAAGATCTTAACGTCCGCATCGGGCAGAATGACCGTTCCAATGTCTCTGCCGTCCATCACAACGCTGTTCTTGCGCGCAATATCCCGCTGTGTATCAAGCAGGAACGCGCGTACTGCGGGGATCGCGGATACCGCGGAGGCATACATCGACATCTCGGGCGTGCGGATCGCATCACCGAGATCCTCCCCGTTGAGATAAACGCGCTGAATCCCATTTTCATATCGGAGATCGATCTGCACCTTGGGCAGAAGTGCCTCAACCGCTTCAGCGTTTTTGGGATCGACGTTCTGCGAGCGAACGTAGTAGCCAACGGTGCGGTAAAGCGCGCCCGTGTCAACGTACACGATCCCCATTTTCTTGGCAAGTGCCTTTGCTACGGTGGATTTTCCCGCACCGCTCGGGCCGTCAATTGCAATCCGGATCATAAAAAATCCTCCTCTTTTTCGGGAAAAGCCAAAAGCGGCTCCCGTATATTCTTTTTTTACTCTCCCCACGCCGCGGCTTGTCCCGCAACAACGGCTGTGGAAAATGCGATCTGGAGATTAAAGCCTCCCGTATAAGCATCCACGTCAATGATCTCACCCGCAAAATACAAGCCGTCCACCAGCTTGGAGCGCATCGTCTTTGGATCGATCTCCCTGACACTGACTCCTCCTCGCGTGATGATCGCCTCATCGATTGGACGGAAGGTGCGAAGCTTTACGGTAAGATCCTTGAAGGCGCGGATGATCTGCTCGCGCTCCTGTCTTGTAATGGAGTTGACCTTCTTTCTCGCGTCCACCCCGCAGATCCGCACGAACGGCTCGATCATCTTCTGCGGAAGCAGATCGTCGAGCGCATTGATAAAATCGCGATTCTGATATTTTGCAAAGTCCGAAAGCAAGCGTGCGTCGAGCGTTTTTTCGTCAAGCGCAGGCTTGAGATCGATGTGTGCCTCGTACTTTCCCGGTCTGATATCCGAGAGATGCGCGGATGCGGAAAGCACGAGAGGTCCCGTGATGCCGTAATGCGTGAACAGCATTTCTCCAAAATCCTCGTAAACAGTTTTTCCCGTTTCACTGAGCTTGATACGAAGCGCTACGTTTCGAAGAGAAAGTCCCTGCATAGATGCGCAAAGCTTGCCCTCCGCCACAAGCGGTACGAGAGATGGATGCAGCTCGGTGACCGTATGTCCTGCGTTTTCCGCAAAGCGGTAGCCGTCTCCGTCCGATCCCGTCATAGGATAGGAGCGACCGCCCGTACAGAGAATGACCGCATCGGCTCGGTGTAAGCCATCCGAGGTGCGAACTCCGCAAACGGCACCGTTCTCCACCGCAAGAGCCTGGACTCTGCGGAAAACGGTTTCCACGCCGCACGCACGGCATTTGCGTACCAACGCCTCCACGATATCCCCCGCTCTGTCCGATACGGGAAATACGCGGTTGCCGCGCTCGGTCTTGAGCGGAACGCCGAGGGACTCGAAAAAGTCCTTGGTATCCGCCGTTGAAAAGCGCGAAAGCGCGGCGTAAAGGAAGCGGGGATTGCTGGGCACGTTTGCAAGGAAGGTGTTCAGATCGCAATCGTTGGTCACGTTGCATCTTCCCTTTCCAGTAATGCGGAGCTTTTTGCCCATACGGTTATTCCGCTCGAATAAAAGCACGTGTGCGCCTGCCTCCGCCGCAGTGATCGCCGCCATCATACCTGCGGCACCGCCGCCGACGACCGCAACGGTCACGGCACTGTCAAATTCCTTTTTTGTCATAGACGTCATACTGATCCCAAACCTCCTCCAGCGTGCGCAGACGCTCGGTCACGTCCTCCTGCTTGGCGCGTGAGACCGCAACGATGAGCGCATTGATAATGCTCAGGGGAGCGACCAACGAATCGATAAAGGACGCCATATCACTGTGAGCGATCAGAAGCTGATTTGCGTGTACCGCAATGGGAGAAAGCGTGCTGTCGGTCAGAGCGACCACGTTCGCACCCTTGTCGCGCGCATATTCGACTGCATTGATGATACGCTTGGAATAACGCGGGAAGCTGATGGCGATCATCACGTCATCCTTCCCGATCGACATGATCTGCTCAAAAAGCTCACTGCGAGAGGTCGTCTGAACGAATTTAACGTCATCGAAGATCATTCGGAAGCTGTAATTGAGAAATCCTGCAAGCGAGGAGGAGGAACGAACGCCGATGATGTAGATCGAACGCGCACGAACCAGACGCTCGACCGCCTCTGCGAACATTCCGCGGTCGATCTCCTCCATTGTACGTCGGATCTTGTCGATATCCGAGGACAGCACCTTCTCCAGCACGTCGCCGTCGCCAATGAGGTTGTTGGTCACTTCAATTCTCTGAAAGGAGGTGAGTCGGTTGCGAATGAGCTTGCGGAGCGAATCCTGAAAATCGGGATAGCCCTCATAGCCCAGCTCAATGGCAAAGCGAACCACGGTCGACTCCGAAACACCGACAAACGCACCGAGCTTGGATGCGGTCAGATACGCCGCCTTATCGTAATTTGCCAGAATATAAGAGGCAATCATTTTTTGCCCCTTGGAGAAGGAGGACATCCTCTCCTCAATCACCTTCAAAAGGTCCATTCTCTTCACCGCCCTTCGACGCTAATGCTTTATTATACCTCTTTTTTGACAAAAAGTCAACCTATTTAATAAAAAAGAAAAAAGAAAAAGCCGTCCTGCAAGGCAAGACGGCTTTTCTTTGTATGTGAATTAAACTACACCGTAAGCGAGCATTGCATCTGCTACCTTGAGGAAGCCCGCAATGTTTGCGCCAGCAACGAGGTTGCCCTCCATGCCGTACTGCTTTGCAGCGGCAACGGATGCCTCGTAGATGTTCTTCATAATGGTCTTGAGCTTTGCGTCGACCTCTTCCGCAGACCAGCTGTAACGCATAGAGTTCTGGGACATCTCGAGACCGGAAACCGCAACACCGCCTGCGTTAACTGCCTTGGAGGGAGCAACGACAACGCCGCTCTGCTGCAGGAATGCAACAGCCTCGTTGGTGGTAGGCATATTGGAAACCTCGACGTAGTACTTTACGCCGTTTGCAACGATCTTCTTTGCGTCCTCGAGGTTAACCTCGTTCTGGGTTGCGCAAGGCATAATGACGTCAACCTTCTCGCCCCAGGGCTTCTGACCTGCGAAGAAGGGTACGCCGAACTTGTCTGCGTAATCCTCAACGCGGTTGCGGCAGGATGCACGCATCTCAACCATAAAGTCGATCTTCTCCTGCGTGGAAACGCCGTCCTTATCGTAGATGTAGCCGTCGGGACCGGAAATGGTAACGACCTTACCGCCCAGCTCGTTGATCTTCTGAACCGCACCCCAAGCAACGTTACCGAAGCCGGAGATTGCAAAGGTCTTGCCCTTTACCTCCTCACCGTAGGTCTTGAGCATCTCAACGGTGTAGTAAACAGCACCAAAGCCGGTTGCCTCGGGACGGATGAGAGAGCCGCCGTAGGGGCGTCCCTTACCGGTGAGAACGCCGGTGAACTCGTTGCGGAGTCTCTTGTACTGACCGTAGAGATAGCCGATCTCACGTGCGCCAACACCGATATCACCTGCGGGAACGTCGGTATCTGCACCGATGTGCTTGGAAAGCTCGGTCATAAAGCTCTGGCAGAATCTCATAACCTCTCCGTCGGACTTGCCCTTGGGATCGAAGTCGGAGCCACCCTTACCGCCGCCCATGGGAAGGCTGGTCAGGGAGTTCTTGAAGGTCTGCTCAAAGCCGAGGAACTTGATGATGCTCTCGTTTACAGAGGGATGGAAGCGGAGACCGCCCTTGTAGGGGCCGATCGCGCTGTTGAACTGAATGCGGTAGCCGCGGTTGACCTGTACCTTGCCGTTATCATCTACCCACGGAACGCGGAACTTGATGATACGCTCGGGCTCAACCATCATATCAATGATGCCGCGCTCGATGTAAACGGGGTTCTGCTCAACAACGGGCTCGAGGGACTCAAGAACCTCGCTGACCGTCTGATGGAACTCTGCCTCGCCGGGGTTACGCTTGATAACGTCCTCCAGCACCTTCTTCAAATACTCATTTTTCAAACTCATTTGAATATCCTCCTTGAATTGTGCGTACTTTTTGCAAGTTTGATCGTCAAAAGCTTCACAAAAATGAAGGTTTCGATCAAAATTCTTCCATATATCGCACTGAAAACGCAATTATTATAATACAAAAACTGCACTTTGTCAATTACTTTTTTGTAAAAAAACAGTCTCACGCCCATTTTTTCACACAATTTCGGGTGTCCGATCCGCCTCAAAACGAAATCAAGATGATTTTCCGCGCCCTGCGGCACCGACCAAAAATCCCTCTCCTCCTTCAGGCGCTTCCAAAAAGGCGGAGAAAGTGGGAGGGAGAAGCGTTTTCAGCCTCTTCCTCCCACTCATTTACAGCTTATTCCAATTCGAACGCGCCCGTGTAGAGCTGATAGTATTGTCCCTTTTCGGCAATCAGCTTTTCGTGGTTTCCGCGCTCAATGATGCGTCCTTGCTCAAGGACCATGATCACGTCGGAATTCCGAACGGTGGAAAGGCGGTGCGCAATTACGAATACCGTTCTTCCCTTCATCAGTGCGTCCATACCCTTCTGCACGATCGCCTCGGTACGGGTATCGATGGAGGAGGTTGCCTCATCGAGGATCATAACAGGCGGATCGGCAACAGCCGCACGGGCGATGGCGATGAGCTGACGCTGTCCCTGCGAAAGATTGCTTCCGTTTCCAAAAAGCATCGTCTCATAGCCCTCGGGCAGACGGGAAATGAAATCGTCCGCGCCCGCAAGTCGCGCCGCATTGATGCATTCCTCGTCGGTTGCATCAAGCTTGCCGTAACGGATGTTATCCATAACCGTACCCGTAAAGAGATTGGTCTCCTGCAAAACGATGCCGAGCGAGCGGCGCAGGTCGGATTTTCTGATCTTGTTGATGTTGATACCGTCATAACGGATCTTTCCGTCGTCGATGTCGTAGAAGCGGTTGATGAGATTGGTGATCGTGGTCTTGCCCGCACCCGTTGCGCCAACGAAGGCAACCTTCTGACCGGGCTTTGCGTAAACGCTGACGTTGTGCAAAACAATTTTCTCGGGGACGTAGCCGAAATCCACGTCATCAAGCGTTACCTCACCGCGCAAAAGCGTGTAGGTTACGGTACCCTCCGCGGCGTGCGGATGCTTCCACGCCCACTGACCCGTATGGTGATCCGCCTCACGGACGGTTCCGTCCGCATCGACCACAGCATCCACGAGCGTGACGTAGCCGTTATCCGCCTCCGCCACCTCATCCATCAGCGCAAACACGCGGGATGCACCCGCCATTGCCATCACGATGGAGTTGATCTGCTGGGACATCTGGTTGATGTTACCCGTAAACTGCTTGGTCATCGAAAGGAAGGAAACGATGACACCGACGGAAAGCGTTGCCGCGCCGCCAAAGATCCAGCCCAGACTGAGGTTGAATGCGTTGCTGACGAGAAGCGAGCAGCCGACGACCGCAACGATGACGTAGAGGATGTTACCAATATTCATGATCACGGGGCCGAGCATATTCGCATAGGCGTGCGCGCGGTAGCCGTGGTTGTAAAGCTCCTCGTTGACTTCGTCGAAGTCGCGCTTTGCCGCCTCCTCGTGGCAGAAGACCTTAACGACCTTCTGACCGTTCATCATCTCCTGTACAAAGCCCTCCTGACGTCCGACGGTCTTTTGCATCCGAATAAAATACTTTGCGGAGCCACCACCGAACTTCTTGGAGACGAGGAGCATCAGCATAACGCCGAGGAGAAGGATCAGGGTAAGCCAGATGCTGTACGAAAGCATAATGATCATCACCGAGGTCACGATCACACCCGCGCGGATCAGCGTGGGGATCGACTGTCCCACAAGCTGACGGAGCGTATCAACGTCATTGGTATAATGGCTCATGATATCGCCGTGCTTGTGCGTATCGAAATAGCGGATCGGCAGGCTTTGCATTCCCTCGAAAAGCGTTTTACGCATCTTACCGAGGAAGCCTTGTGTAATGATCGCCATCATCTGCGTCTCAAGCGTGACGGCAATAATGGAGAGAACGTAAAAGGTGAGCAGGAGCAGGACCTTGGGTACGATCAGATCCTTTGCCACCTCCCACGGAGTGCCGTTTTTGAGGCAGACGTCGATGGTATTGGTGACCTGCTCGAGGAAAATTGCGGGAATTGCAGACGCGATCGCGGAAAACACAATGCCCGCGATCGAAATGGGAAGCAGAACGGGATAGTAGGAAAACAGCATCTTGAGCAGGCGCTTGAGCGAGCCTGCGTCCAGCTTACGCGGAGGCATACGGTGAGATTCATTTGCTTTCTTCATCGTCCGCACCTCCGTTCTTCTGCTGTTCATAGACCTCACGGTAGATCTCGCTGGTCTCCAAAAGCTCTGCGTGCGTGCCCTGTGCCGAGATCCTGCCGTTGTCCATCACTACGATCAGATCGGCATCCTCAACCGAGGAGATACGCTGTGCAATGATGATCTTTGTGGTCATTGGAATATAGGTCTTGAAGCCCGCGCGGATGAGCGCATCGGTCTTGGTATCCACCGCGCTGGTGGAGTCGTCGAGAATGAGGATCTTAGGCTTTTTGAGAAGCGCGCGCGCAATGCAAAGGCGCTGCTTCTGTCCGCCCGAAACGTTGGTTCCTCCCTGCTCGATGTGCGTATCGTAGCCGTCGGGGAAGCTCATAACGAAATCGTGCGCCTGCGCGAGCTTACACGCCTGCACCAGCTCCTCGTCCGTCGCGTTCGGGTTACCCCAACGCAGATTTTCCTTGATCGTGCCCGAAAAGAGCAGATTCTTCTGCAAAACCATTGCAACCGAATTGCGGAGTGCTTCAATATCGTATTCACGCACGTCGCGTCCGCCCACACGAACCGTTCCCTCGGTTGCATCGTAGAGACGCGGAATGAGCTGAACGAGCGAGGATTTGCTCGATCCCGTACCGCCGATCACGCCGACGGTCATACCCGATCGGATCTCCAGATTGATCTCGGAGAGCGCGTTTCTCTTTGCCTGTCTTGCATACTTGAAATTCACGCCCTCAAACGCGATCGAGCCGTCCGCAACCTCATAGACGGGCTGCTCGGGGTTCTGCAGATCGGGCGTTTCGGTCAAGACCTCGCAAATACGCTTGGCGGATTCTGCGGAGATCGTGAGCATTACGTAGATCATGGAAATCATCATCAGGGACATCAGGATCTGCATACCGTAGGTCAGCATTGCGGAGAGCTGTCCGATGTTCACGCCGCTTTCGGGACGTGCCAGCGCAAGATAGGAGCCGAGCAGGAGGATCACCGTCATATTGAAATACATACAGAAGTTCATCAGCGGCGTATTCCACGCAACGATCCTCTCCGCATGGGTAAAGTCCCTGCAAATATCGTCTGCCGCGTCGCCGAACTTCTTCTTTTCATATTCCTCACGCGAAAATCCCTTGACCACGCGCATCGCACGCACGTTTTCCTCAATGGATTCGTTGAGGCGGTCATACTTCTTGAATACGCGGCGGAATGCGGGCATTGCAAAGCGCGCAACAAGGAGCAAGCCTCCCGCAAGAACGGGAATGACCACAACGAAGGTCGCGGCAAGCCATCCGCCCATCACGATCGCCATCACAACCGAGAAGATCAGCATCAACGGGCTTCTCACAGCGGTGCGGATGAGCATCATAAAGGACATCTGCACGTTGTTGACGTCGGTCGTCATACGGGTGACGAGCGAGGAGGAGGAAAACTTATCAATGTTCGCAAAGGTGTAGGTCTGGATCTTTCCGTAGAGGTCGCGGCGGAGATTTTTGGCAAATCCCGCAGACGCCTTGGCACAGGTAATGCCCGCAAGCCCCGCAAAGGACAAGGCGATCATTGCACCCAAAACAAGGATCAGACCGATCTTGACGATATACGAAACGTCCACGCTCGTGCCGTCGCGTTGGATGACGTTGATGAGGTAGGTTGCCGTAATGAAGGGCACCGCCGTCTCGATCACCGCCTCGCCGACCATAAAGAGCAGCGTCAGGATCGTCGGTCTTTTGTATTCCCGAATAGATCTTGCAAGAATTTTAAGCATAAAGCGATCTTGATTTCCTTTCTTAAATTCTTATTAAAATACACAAACAGTATTGTAGCATAAAACCCTCGTTCAGTCAAGCACTCTGCGGAATGAATTTACAATTTCAGCAATTTTTGTTCATTTTATGAGAGACAGAAAAAGGACGCACCGTTCGGTGCGTCCCAAATCAATTTTACGGTGCCGAAAATCCGTTGTAGCCAAGCGATTTGATGAGCGACGGATAATCCTTGAAGGCGACGTTGAGGTCGAATTTCTCGGTGTGCGTGCCGAGCGTTCCCGTCTCGGAATACTGCCACATTCCCATACAGTCGCCCCATTCCGAGCGCCATTGGTCGGTGTTATCATAGTAACGCGCGAACCAAACGTCAAAGTAGGGAGTGAGATCCTCCGCATCGTAGATGTAGGTCAGCCAATTGTAGTTGGCATAAAGCCCGCAGAAATAGCCGCTTGCCTGCATATAGTTGATAAACCGCGTGCACATCTCGCTCAGAAGCGTCGGATCAAGCCCCGATTGGACGTCGTCCTCCATATCCAGATACACGGGATATTCAAACTGCTTGCCCGCAAGCCAGCCCGCAAATTCCTCCGCGTCCTCCAATGCCTCCGCAACCGAGTCGGCATAGGTATAATAGTAGGCGCCTACGTCAAGTCCGACCGCCTTGGCACCCGCGTAATTCGCTTCAAAATACGGATCGACCGTTCCGGAATAGCCTGCACGAATGATGACGAAATCGATCCCGAGTGATCTGATCTCCTCCCAATTCACCGCTCCGTTCCACTTCGAAACGTCAATTCCGTGCGCAAGAATGCGATTGCCGTCCACGTACGCGCCTTCAAACACGTCTCCTCTGAGAATGAGATTGGTGTAGGTCTCTCCGCAATCGCAGGAAAAGGTGATCTCGCCGTGTGCTGTCCCCGTCGGGCGCTTGGAGACGCTCGATTCGAATCGGTGTCCCAACGGCTTGACAAAATCCGAGTGGTAGGAATAGGTGCAGGCGCAGGTATAGGTGGTATAGCCCGCGTTTTCGCAGTCGGGAGGAGTGACCGACGAGGTCAACGTGTGTCCCAACGGAGCTACACGGTTCGAGACGTAGGAATAGCCGCAGGTGCAGGAATTTACGGTGTAGCCCTCCCCCGTGCAGGTGGGAAGCGTTGTCTGCGAGGCAATGGTATGCCCCTTCGGCTCTACGGTGTCGGAAACAAAGGAATAGCCGCACGTGCATGCATATTCGGTATATCCCTCCGTATTGCAGGTGGGCTGATGTACTTGCTTTTGAAGAGTGTGACCCGTCGGCTCAACGTAATTTGCCGCATAGGTGTACCCACAGGAGCAGGTGAATTTTTCGTACCCCTGCTTGGTGCAGGTCGGCTTGACGGTCGAGCTTGTAAAGCTGTGGTCGGTGGGAGGAACAAAGCCGCCTCGGTAAAAATAACCGCACGCGCAACGGTATTCGGTGTAGCCCTCCCGCGTGCAGGTTGCCGTGACCGTCGATTCCACAAGCGTGTGTCCCGTGGAAGGAAGGATGTCGGTTTTGTATTCCATATCGCAATCCTGACACTTGTGAAGCGTGTATCCCTCCGTATCGCAGGTGGGCGCAATGATCGTAGCCAGAATCGTTTTATGTCCGCACTCCCTCTCGCCTGCGCAGGACGGCAGGACGATCGCCATCACCGCCAGCGTCAGAAGAAAAAGCATATCGGTCAGTTTTTTCATATGTAACTTCCTTCATTTAAAATTCCCTATTATTATATCACAGCCGCGCAGCTCTGTCAAGAAGCAGGCAGGTAGGAAATATTGGGAGATGATTCCCCAAGCACCTCCCTTTCGCAGGCTTGCCCTGCAAAGCACGCAGTCCGATTTGTTTTGTACAGATGAGCAACGGACAAGCACAGAAAAAGCGCATCGCCAAAACGTAGTACCCGTAGCAGAATCTGAACTGAAGCGTGCGCGTTCCTACCCTCTAAGCATCATAGCAACTGCTCGCACGCTATGCATTTCGCCCTGCAAAATGCGCAGTCCGATTGGTTTTGTACAGATGAGCACCGGACAAGCACAGAAAAAGCGCATCGCCTTGAAGCGATGCGCTTTTTCTGTGCTTGTCCGTTGGTGACCCGTAGCAGAATCGAACTGCTGTTACCGCCGTGAAAGGGCGGTGTCTTAACCGCTTGACCAACGGGCCGATGGTAGCGGGAATTGGACTTGAACCCATGACCTACCGGGTATGAACCGGTTGCTCTAGCCAACTGAGCTATCCCGCCAAATCACCAACGCTTGGATATTATACCACAGGAGCCGACGTTTGTCAATACTTTTTTGAAAGTTTTTTAAAGTTTTTTTCAAACCGCCTCTTTGGTGCCCATTTCTGCAAAAAATGCATAAAAATGACGGCAAAGTATCAACATTTTCAAAAAAGCACTTGCATTTTTCAAAAATCTGGTCTATAATATAAGGTGGTTCATTGAATTCAAATTTTTGTCCGTCCCCTACGGTGCGGACAGTCCAAGGAGGAAACAACATGAAAATTCTGGTAGTCAACGCCGGAAGCTCTTCGCTCAAGTATCAGCTGTTTGATATGACCACGGGCGAGGTTCTGGCAAAGGGTATTTGCGAGAAGATCGGTATTGCCGCAGGCAGCGGAAGCGTTACCTACAAGCCCGCAAACGGCGCAAAGTTCGAAAAGGAAACGCCCATCCCCGATCACAACGCGGCGCTCAGCCTCGTTCTCGATCTGCTCACCGATAAGGAGATCGGTGTCGTTGCCGACATCGCTGAAATCGAGGCAGTCGGTCACCGCTTCGCACACGGTGGAAAGATCAAGGAATCTCGCATTCTCGACGAGGAGACCCTCGCATACATCGAATCCATCGTTCCCATCAACCCCCTGCACGGCCCTCCCGCACTCAAGGGTGTTGAGGCGTGCAAGGCTCTGATGCCCACCGTTCCTCAGGTCGGCGTTTTCGATAGCTCCTTCTACGGCAATATGCCCGAGGAATCCTACGTTTACGCGATTCCCTACGAGTGGACCGAGAAATACAGCATCCGCCGCTACGGCTTCCACGGAACCTCCCACCGCTACGTCTCTCAGAAGGCTGCCGAGTACGTTGGCAAGCCCCTCTCCGAGCTGAAGATGGTTACCTGCCATATCGGATCGGGCTCCTCCGTTACCGCAATCAAGAACGGCGTTGCAGTTGATACCTCTATGGGCTTCACCCCTCAGGGCGGTCTTCCCATGGGTACCCGTTGCGGCCCCATCGATCCCGCAATCGTAACCTATATGATCAACCAGGGCCTTACCGCTGACGAGGTTGACAACGCACTCAACAAGAAATCCGGTCTGATCGGTGTTTCGGGTGTCTCCAGCGACGCACGCGACGTCTGGGCAGCAGCAGATCAGGGCAACCACCGCGCAAAGCTCGCAATAGATCTCATCGTCCACTATGCAAAGCAGCTCATCGGTAGCTACGCCGCAGAGATGAACGGTCTGGACGTTGTTGTCCTCACCGCAGGTCTGGGCGAGAACGATGCACGCGCTCGCAACCTCATCCTTACCAATATGGAATTCCTTGGAATCAAGATCAACGAGGAGTTCAACCTCAACGCTCCGCGCGGACAGTTCCTCGATCTGACCGCAGAGGGCTCCAAGGTCAAGGTCTTCGTCATCCCGACCGACGAGGAGTTTATGATCGCAAAGGATACCGAGGCTCTTGCAACGAAGGCTTGATCACGCTATGAACGCAAAAACCAAGCAGGCGATCAAGATCGCCGTCTTCGGATTGCTCACGCTTTTCTTCCTCGCACTGACCGTTCTTGAGCTTCTGCCCGGCAAAACCACAGATCTCAAGATCCGCGAATCGGTCTCGGTCGTCTCCGTCCCCGTCAACGTTGCCGCAGGCTTGAACGAGAACGCTGTTTCGGGCGTGCTGTTCAATGACTCTCGGGATGCCATCACGGTGGATCGACTGAATCTCACGTTGAAAAAAGGAAAAGCAGAAAAGGAAGTGCAAATTCCGCTTGGCGTGACGATCGCGCCTCATACGGAATACCGCCTTGCCTATTCCGAGACCAATATGCTTGCCTTTTCGGAGGTAGAGGACGTCTCGGCAGAGATCGGAGGAGAGAGCTATCCGCTCGCAAACGCAGGACAAAACGGAATCGGTGCCGGCGCACTGATTCTTACGGCTTGCTTGCTTGTGTTCGGCTTTCTGCTCTACCGCAGCATCCTCGTGCGGTACTATATCTACCAAGAGGAGCAGCTGAAAAAAGAATAAAAAATTGGGAAGGTGAGCAATCACCTTCCCTTTTTGGCGGCAACGTGCCGGCGGCAACGTGCCGCTCCGATCAGTCGTCTCTTTTGCAATGCAAACAACTCCCCCGATGGGAATGCTTGTGCGAGCCTCAATGTATCACACTTATTGCGGCAACGTGCCGCCCCGAATAACCGGTGTTTTTACCGTCAACACCTCAGCGCATATCCCCCGATCTTATTATTTTCCCTTCTATAAAAGTTCTTGAAAAGGGTTAGGGGTGCTGTGGGAAGGGGAAAACTTCTTTCAAGAAGGCGGCAACGTGCCGCTCCGAAATATCGGTCTTAGTGCCGACAGCACCTCAGCGCACACACCCCGATCTTATTATTTTCCCTTCTATAAAAGTTCTTGAAAAGGGTTAGGGGGCGCGGGGGGAAGGGGAAAACTTCTTTCAAGAAGTTTTCCCCTTCCCCCCGCATATCATTAATCACCCTAAATACTCATCGATTGCCCGGGCGGCGGTTTTGCCTGCTCCCATAGCGAGGATGACGGTAGCCGCGCCCGTGACGGCATCGCCGCCTGCGTAGACGCCCTCGATGGAAGTTTTACCCGTTTCCTCATCGACCACGATTCCGCCGCGTCGGTTGACCTCAAGCCCCTCGGTGGTAGACTTGATGAGGGGGTTGGGAGAGGTACCGATGGACATGATCACGCAATCGCACGTGAGAAGGAATTCCGAATCGGGAATTTCCACAGGGCTGCGTCTGCCGGAGGCATCGGGCTCCCCAAGCTCCATACGGATGCACCGCATACCGCTGACAAAGCCGTTTTCATCGCCGATGATCTCGATAGGATTGTTCAGAAGGCGGAATTGAATCCCCTCCTCCATTGCATGCTCGACCTCCTCGCGACGTGCGGGAAGCTCCTCAAGCGAGCGACGGTAAACGACAGAGACCTCCTCAGCGCCGAGACGGAGCGCGCAACGCGCCGCATCCATCGCAACGTTTCCGCCTCCAACAACCGCAACGCGCTTGGCATGCAGAACGGGAGTTTCGCTGTCGGAGCGATAAGCCTTCATCAAATTGACACGCGTTAAAAACTCGTTGGCAGAGTACACGCCCTTGAGATTTTCCCCGGGGATCCGCATAAAGCGCGGAAGTCCCGCACCCGAGCCGATAAACACCGCCTCGAAGCCCTCTTCACGCATCAGCTCCTCGATGGAGACCGTCTTACCGACAACCGTATTGACGGCGATTTTTACGCCAAGCTCCTCCAGCGTTCGGATCTCCTTTGCAACGATCGCCTTGGGGAGACGGAATTCGGGAATTCCGTAAACCAAAACACCGCCCGCGGTGTGCAAGGCTTCAAACACGGTCACGTCATATCCTTTTTTTGCGAGGTCGCCCGCACAGGTCAAGCCCGCAGGTCCCGAGCCGACAACCGCAACGCGACGTCCGTTGGCGGCAGGTCTTTTTGCAGACTCCTTGCAGGTCTCGTTGTGATAATCGGCAACAAAGCGCTCCAAGCGACCGATGCCGACAGGCTCACCCTTGATTCCGCGCACACACTTGCCCTCGCACTGCGTCTCCTGCGGGCAAACGCGACCGCATACGGCAGGGAGAGAGCTGGATTGGGTAATGATGCGGTACGCTTCCTCAAATTCTCCAACCTTTACCTTTTGAATAAAGCTCGGAATGGCAATTCCGACGGGGCAACCGCTCACACAAGGCATATTTTTGCAATTCAGGCAGCGCTCCGCCTCGTCGATCGCCATCTCCTTCGTGTATCCCAGTGCCACCTCTCCAAAATTGCGCGCACGGAGCTTCGCATCCTGCGAGGGCATCGGATTTTTCTTAAGCGACAGATTCGGCATTTTACCGCACCTCCTTTTGGAAGAGATTGCAGGTCTCCTCGTGCGCGTGGCGCTCGAAGGGCTTATACATCGAGGAACGCGCGATCGCTTCATCAAAATCGATCAGGTGTCCGTCGAATTCAGGGCCGTCCACGCAGGCAAACTTGGTTTCTCCGCCAACCGTAAGGCGGCAACCGCCGCACATCCCCGTTCCGTCGATCATAATCGGATTCATCGAGGCAACGGTCTTGATGCCGTATTCTTTGGTCAGCTTGCAAACGAATTTCATCATCGGAAGAGGGCCGATCGTGATGACCTCATCGTATTCCTCTCCACTCTCAATGAGTGCGCGGAGTGCGTCGGTCACAAGCCCCTTCTCCCCCCAGCTTCCGTCATCGGACATACAAACGCACCTGGAGGATGCCGCACGGAATTCCTCCTCAAGGATCACAAGAGAAGCACTGCGGAAGCCGATGATGGCGTGTACCTCGGTTCCCTGCTCAAAAAACTTCTTGGCAACGGGATATGCGATCGCACACCCGACACCGCCGCCGACAACCGCAACCTTCTTTTTTCCTGCGGTCTCGGTCGCTCTGCCGAGCGGGCCCACAAAGTCCTGCAAGGAGTCGCCAACGTTCATATGATTGAGCTTTTCCGTCGTTGCGCCGACGACCTGAAAGATGATCGTCACACTGCCCTCTGCGGCATCATAGTCCGCAACCGTAAGCGGAATGCGCTCACCGTTCTCATCCGTGCGAAGAATGATAAACTGCCCCGGCTGTGCTTTTTTTGCAACCGCGGGAGCTTCGATCTTCATTTTTGTGACGGTTGGATTCAGTTCCTGCTTCTCCAAAATCCGATACATGGTAAAATTCCTTCCATACTGCGAGGTGAAATTGCAAATTTCTTAAAAAACACCTTGAAAAATCGTTTTCCCTCTTGCGAAAAGAGAAACGGCGGTGTATAATATAAGAAACAGACGATATGTATTATAGCACACCTTGTCTCAAATTGCAAGGGGGTGCGCGTTTTTTCGCAGAAAGGTTACAAACACTATGGAAACCGAATTTCGCAATGCAGTTGGAAAAAGTGCGGGCGAGGTAATGCGCGATATGGCGGATTTTCTCGCCTACCGTTGCCCCATCAATCCCGAAAAGAACGTGGAGCTTTGCACACTTCTGCCCGATCTGAATATGAAAGAGCAATTCTCCTTCGCGCTTCTCTCCGAGGCAATGGAGCAGGGCTGGACGCTTGACCGCGCCGAGATCTTTTTCCGCCGTGCAGTCGCAGGAGAGGTGGAGGAGGAGACCGTACGCGCGATGCTCTCCGCGTTCTCCGATCCCGACGGTTCCGCATTCAAGGCGTTTCAGAAGAAATACGGCTGCTACTTCCAGATGCTTGACGGCTCGTATTGGTCCACCTGCCTCGCGCTCGGAATTGACGCAGGCAAGGTTCCCGAGGTGCTTTCCTACCTCAACCTCTTCACCGTTTGTCTGATGGAATTTGCTTATATGGGCGAGAGCAACCCCGAAAAAACCTACACGTGGTGCTATTACGAATCCTTCCGCAACATTCTCGACGATCTGACAAAGGGCGCGGAAGCCGAGCCTCTGCCGCTCAAGATCCGCGCAGTCGGCGGAAGCGCAGGGGTACGCGAGCAGGATGTTTATTCCCTCTCGCTCGGCATCGACATTGAAAACCCCAATCCCGACCGTATGGCGTGCGACGTTGCCGTGGACGTCATCCTCAAGGATAAATCCGGCAATGAGATCGTTCGGATCGCGGATAAGATCGCGTGCATCGATCCCGGCGTGATCTATCACTACGGCGTGACAAAAAAGATCCGCGGTGCGGCGGTAGGCGCGATCGCATCGACCGCAAAGGCAGGCAGCTATCTTCGTTTGAAAACACCTCTGATGAAGCACATCGCGCTCTCGGAGCTGCGTCTCTCCAAGGAGGACGCCGCTATGCGCTTCTCGGGAAATATGACCAGCAAATATCCCACCGATCTGCGCTCGGTCATTCTGCATTATCAGTTTCTCGATGCAAACAACAAGATCCTCGGAGGCTCGAGCGAATGGCTCTTTGACGGACTCCGCGCAGGAGAGACCAAGTCCTTTGATTCCAGGATCGCCGTTGCAGTTCCCCGCGCGGCAAAAGCGGTCTACTCGCTCGACTTCGATGCGATGGAATTGATTCAATAACAAAATGAAAAAGCAGAAAACGTCTCCGTTTTCTGCTTTTTATATTTTTCCGTCCCGAATTTTGTTTTGCGGTCACCCGCATATTTGTTCCGTGACTTGCGGCGCGAAAATTCACCGAAGAGGCATCCGCCGAAATTCTCGATAACCTCTCTCCTCGTTAACCGACACCGTCGGCCTGGCGCTATTGATTCCCCAATTTCAAGGGTAGATCTGATCCAATCGATTTTTTGAGGCGCATTGATCAATTGGGTTGCTTCCGTACGATACGGTCGCTTGATTTGTAAATACTGTTTGCGGGAATACATCCGCGCACCGAAGAGAGCGGATATACGTTCGAATGCGAGCCGATCACCGTGCCGGGATTGAGCACACTGTTGCAGCCGACCTCAACGAAATCGCCCAGCATCGCACCGAATTTCTTTCTTCCCGTTTCAATTGCCAGCCCATCACCGCGCACGACGACGGGCGTTTTGTCGCTCTTGACGTTCGAGGTGATCGCCCCCGCGCCCATATGCGACTTATAGCCGAGGATCGAATCCCCAACGTAGTTGTAGTGCGGAACCTGCACACCGTCAAACAGAATGCAGTTCTTCAGCTCGGTCGAATTTCCCACGACCGCCCCCGCACCGATGATCGCACTGCCGCGGATAAACGCGCAGTGGCGAACCTCTGCCTCGGGGCAGATGATGCAAGGTCCGCTCACGCTTGCCGTTTTTGCAACGCGCGCACTTTTTGCGATCCAAACGTCCTCCCCGACACGATCGTAAAGCTCGGGCGAGAGTGTCGCACCGATCTCGGTAATAAACGAAGAGATCGATGCAAGTGCTTCCCACGGGTATGCAAAGCTCGCAAGAAAGGGATAGGCGATCGAATGCTCGGGATAGCGGTAAAGCGCCGCCACCGTCAGTTCTTCCTTTTGGATTGCCATTGCTGCTTCCTCCTTTTTTGGGAACGCGTCACGCAAGACCGCAAGCGCAGATCAGTGAAATGACACTGTCAACGTGCGCCTCGCAGATCTCCTCGGTAGGTCCCTCAACCATCACGCGAATGACCGGCTCAGTGCCGCTCTCGCGAAGCAGGATACGTCCCGTCTTACCGAGAGATTTCGCAACCTCGGCAATTTTTGCCTGTACCGTCGCATTCTCTCGTACCGCCGCCTTGTCGCTCACACGGACGTTCTTGAGAACCTGCGGAAGCATCTTGACGGGCTCTGCCAGCTTTCCGAGCGGAAGCTTTGTCGCAACAACCGCCTCAGCGAGCTTGATGGCGGTCAGAATACCGTCACCCGTTGTGGCAAACTTGCTCATAATAATGTGCCCCGATTGCTCACCGCCGATGCAGTTTCCCGTTTGAAGCATATTCTCATAGACGTAGCGGTCGCCAACCGTGGTCTGTACGGATTGGATCCCTGCGGCATCCAATGCCTGATACAAGCCCATGTTGGACATAATGGTGGTAACAACGGTATTGTTGGTCAGTGTTCCCGCCTTCTTCATCTGCATCGCAAGAATGTACATAATGTGGTCGCCGTTGACGACCTCACCCCTCTCATCCACCGCAATACAGCGATCCGCATCTCCGTCAAAGGCAAAGCCCATATCGAGCCCGTTTTCCTTGACGTAATTCGCAAGCACCTCGATATGCGTGGAGCCTGCGTTGACGTTGATGTTCAGACCGTCAGGCTCTGCGTTGATGGTATAGGTTCTTGCACCAAGCGCATCAAACACACTCTTTGCAATCATCCAGGCACTTCCGTTCGCACAGTCGAGTCCGATGCGGAACTGCTTGAAGGAATATTGCGAGAGCGAGATGAGATAACCGATGTAGCGGTTTCTGCCCGCCGCATAGTCCACGATCTGTCCGCAATCCGCGCCCGTTGCAAAGGGAATGTCGGGAGTGTGGATCCCAAGCGATTCCAGATCGCCGTCGAGATAGGTCTCGATCTGTGCGATCGTCTCGTCGTCGATCTTTTCTCCGCGGTCATTGACCAGCTTGATCCCGTTGTCGTAAAAGGGATTATGGCTTGCGGAGATCATAATTCCGCAATCGAAGTCGTCTCCCGCCACTGCGTAGGAAACGCTGGGAGTGGTTGTGACGTGGAGCATATACGCGTCCGCGCCCGATGCGGTGAGTCCCGCAACGATCGCGTATTCAAACAGATAGCTCGAGCGTCTGGTATCCTTTCCGATGACCGCCTTGACCTTATGCGTGCCCCCCTTCGAATAATACCAGCCCAGGAATCTGCCGATCTTGTACGCATGCTCGGACGTCAGCGTAACACCCGCCTCCCCGCGGAAGCCGTCCGTGCCAAAATATTTTCCCATAGGTTATTTTCCTCCGTTTTTCGTAAAAATTTGCGCCTCAAGGAAATCGATTTGGAAAACACCTATTAGACAGTATATCACATTTCCGCTCTCTTGTCAATCAAATTATCCGTACGCGCTGTGTTTGAGATACGCTATTTTCATGCAATACAGGGTATTTTCAACTTGTTTTTCCCTCTCAAAAAAAATATTAAAGTTTTTCAAAAAAAGACTTGACAAAGGAAAAGGTCTGTGGTATAATATCAACGTTCCGATGCGAACGGATCCGTTCGCTGGTGTGGCTCAATGGCAGAGCAGCTGATTTGTAATCAGCAGGTTGATGGTTCGACTCCGTTCACCAGCTCCAAATGTCCACACGTAGTGGACATCATATGGGAGATTTCCCGAGTGGCCAAAGGGGGCAGACTGTAAATCTGTTGCGTCTTCGCTTCGGTGGTCCGAATCCACCATCTCCCACCAAAAACCGACAGGCAATCGTCTGTCGGTTTTTATTTTTTCCATACTCCCCCCAAAAAACACAAAAAACAATCCTCACATCGAGATATTTTCACAGAATAATCTCTTGACACGTGACAATTTGTATGATATAATAACAATTGGAACAGTTTTTGTGTTACTACATACAGCTATTGGAGGATCTGATCTCATGAAAAGACTCTTAATTTGCCTGTTGGTGCTGGCAACGGTGCTCTCCGCAGTCGGCTGCGAAAAACGCACCGCGATGAACTCCCCCGAGGAGACCTTCTCCACCCCCGACGTTTCCATCGTCCTCTCCTCTGCATTCAAGACGGTCAAGACAACGGATTATACCGCTTGCTTTGAGGCATCCGACGTAACCGTTTACCTCATTCAGGAAAAGTTTGACGATCTGACCGAGGAGCAGGCAAGACTTTCTGTCGAGAATTACGCAGAGCTCGTCCGCGCAAACAATGCAAGCAAGACGCCCTCTGACGTTACGGTTTCCGAGGAAACGGGGCTTGTTACCTTTGAATACACCTACGAGGAAGACGGCAAGATCTACAAGGCACTTTCCGCTATGTACCGTAGCACCAACTCCTTCTGGACGATCCGCTTCGTCTGCGAGGAGGCACTTTACGAGAGTTATCTCCCCACCTTCACCACCTGGGCACAGTCGGTATTCTTCACGCTGAAGGATAAGAACTACCTGGTTGACAAGGCATTTATGATCACTCTCACCGAGGGCTTCGTCAAGAACGATCTTGATACCCTGCTCAAGGAAAACAATCCCGTCAGCTCCACCAAAACGGAGACCCTGATCGCAAGCTACGCTTCCGATGACGGCAAGATCATCATCAACGTCAAAAAGGACAGCAAGTCCAACGCAGGCGTCAAGAAGCTCAATGATTACACAAATCTCGTTTACGGAAAATACAAACAGCAGGATCAGATCAGCGAAAAGATCGATAAGATCTCTGGTCTGACCAAGGAAGGCAGCCTGAGCTACTTTACCTTTGAGTTCGGTCAGTCGATCCCCAACCCCAACAATCCTCAACAGAAGCCCACTACGCAGAAATACACCTACTTCGTATTCTGCCTGGAGGGTGGCAAGAATCTCTACACCGTTGAGTTCGCGTGCGAGAGAAAATCCGCCGCAAACTATATGCCCACCTTCATCAAATGGGCACAGTCCGCAACCTTTGATTGGACTGAAAAGGATCTGAAATAATCATTTTTTACCGCCGAGAAAAAACTCGGCGGTATTTTTTTAATTCTCTTGTAATTTCGTACTTCTCTTGTTATAATATAAGGAAAGATAGCCGAAAGGAATACTTACGATGAAGCTTGACTACGGCACGATGCTGCAGGACCGCGCGCTTTGGATGCAGGGCGGCACGGACGATGAGCAAAACTGTTTTACAAGCGGAGGGACAACCGCCCTGCGCCTGATCACGCCTCTGCTCCTCCCCGCTATGACAAAAATTATATTTACCGTCCCCGAGGGCGTCCGCGTACGTGCAGTCCCCTGCGAAAGGCGCACGGATGGGAACACGGGTAACGTCAATGCGGATTTCTCCTTTGACATCTCCAAAGCAAAATGGAGAACAAAAAACTACGAGCTTTATGCGGGAAACAAGGAGACTTACGTCCTCTTTGTAGTCTCGTATGAGGACGGCAGAGCGTTCACCCATGAGGATATGCCCGTTCGGTTCTATATCCCCCAAGAAAACGTTCTGCCTGCGTATTGGGTTCCCGCACTTGAGGATGCACGGGCACGCATTGAGCAGTCGCGCCGCGAATTTCCCAATGCGGCTGAGCTTTTCTACCTCACCGACGTGCATTGGATCGACAACGCACAACACTCCCCCACCATCCTCAATCATCTCTCCCGCGAGCTGAATATTCCATACGTTGTGTTTGGCGGCGATATGATCGTGCGCTATAATCCCGACCGTGATTGCGCCAAGCGAGAGGTAACGGGCTTTTTCGGTCAGCTCGACAAAGAGCTTTTCGTTTTCTCTACACTCGGCAACCACGACCGTAATTATTCCAGCGGCAACACCAATCGCGCGCTCCGATTTTCCGAATCGGAGTCCCACGAGCTTTATATGAGCGGAATTGAACGGTTTGCCGTAACCGAGGGCGATCCCAGCCACGGCTACTTCGATCTTCCCGAGCAGAAGCTACGTATGGTTCAGTTTTATCTCAGCGACAGTATGTTCGGTATGCCTGAGGATAGCTACGTGGACGGTGCGCTTGATTGGGTGGAGCAAAAAATCCTGGAGCTTGACCGAGATTGGACGGTCATTCTCTTCACGCACGCATATTCACGCGGTATGAGTACCGACGGCGACCTTGTGATCACCGAGAAAAACCGACAGATCAGCAATCGTCTCCTCTCCATTAAAGAAAATGCGCGCGCAGAGCTTGCATTCTGGATCACGGGACATATCCACGTGGATATGCTCGACCAAGTCACAAACGGGCGCACGACACTCCCCCTTCTTTCCGTTCTTTCCGACGGGTATAAATACTCCTCCTCTCCACTTGCCGCAAGGATGCGCGTGGGAACGGCGACCGAGCAAGCGATCGACTGCATCCGCATCGATCCGACGAGCCGCACACTCCATTTCATTCGTATCGGCGCAGGCGAGGACAGATCCTACCATTTTTGATCAATCAAAAAAAAACCGACTCCCACGGGAGTCTTCTTTTTTGTCAATTCTGAATCGGCTCGAAGTCTGCCGCACCGTGCTTGCACAGCGGACAGATGAAATCCTCGGGCAACGGGTCGCCCTCATAGACGTAACCGCAGATCTTGCAAACGTATCCCTTCTTGCCGGCAGTTTGCGGCTTGGGCTTGACGTTGTTCTGATAGTAGGTATAGGTCATCGTCTCCAGGTTCGAGATCACACGAGCCTCGGTGACCGAGCAAATAAACATTCCGTGCGTTCCGAGATCCACGTACTGCTCTACCTTGAGAGACAAAAAGGAATTGATATATCGGGGCAGGAACACCAAGCCGTTATCCGAGCGCAGGGGCGTGCAATCCGCAAACTTATCGGTATTGCGACCGCTGCGGAAGCCGAACGCCTCAAACACCGCAAAGGGGGCATCCACAGAGAGGCAGTTGACGTTCATCTTGCCCGTCTGCTTGATGACGTGATGCGAATAGTTCTGCTTGTTGATGGTCACGGCGATCTGATTGGGCGTATTGGTAACCTGCGTAACGGTATTGACGATCAGTCCGTTATCCTTCTTTCCATCATTGGAGGTCACGACGTACAGACCGTAGCCGATGTTGAAGAGCGCGGTCAGATCGTTCTTGTTCGCCGTCTCGCTCTGCTGTGCGAGATAATCGCGGCAAAGCTCGCCCGCGAGCGTATTGATCTGCTCCTTGCTCTCCTCGTTCATTGCGGAAAGGATCCGAACCGTGGTATCGGTAAAGGTCAGATTCTTGCAGCCCTCAAGCATTCCGCGCATCACCTTTGCCGCCATAGGTGCCCAGGAGCCGTTCTCCATCAGGGCAATCGTACGGTTACGGTATCCACGCTCGGTAAGGTGCTGGATAAATTCCTTCATAAACGGGAAAATATCTGCGTTATAGGTGGTGGTGGCAAGGACAAGCTTTCCGTAGCGGAAGGCATCCTCCACAGCCTCGTGCATATCACATCTTGCCAGGTCGTTGACCACGACCTTGGGACATCCGTTTGCACGGAGCTTTTCTGCCAGAAGCTCCACCGCACGGCGCGTGTTGCCGTAAACCGAGGTATACGCAATGACAATTCCCTCGGTCTCAACCGAATAAGAAGACCAGGTATTGTAAAGATTGAGATAATAGCCGAGATCCTCATTCAGGACAGGGCCGTGCAAGGGACAGATGATCTCAATATCGAGACCTGCCGCCTTCTTGAGCAGATTCTGAACCTGCGCGCCGTATTTTCCAACGATACCAAAGTAGTATCTGCGCGCCTCGCAAGCCCAATCCTCATCCGCGTCGAGCGCACCGAACTTGCCAAAGCCATCGGCGGAGAACAGGATCTTATCCTTTGCATCGTAGGTCACCATAACCTCGGGCCAATGTACCATCGGCGCGGTCACAAAGGTCAATTCGTGCGTACCGAGGGAAAGCTTGTCTCCCTCCCCCACAACGATGCGGCGATCCTCGTATTCGGTTCCAAAGAACTGCTTCATCATTGCAAACGCCTTTGCGGTTGCAACGACCGTTGCAGTCGGATAGTTCTTCATAAACTGATCGACGTTTGCCGAATGATCCGGCTCCATATGCTGAACGATGAGGTAATCGGGCTGACGGCTACCAAGCACCTCGGTAACGTGGTCAAGCCACTCGTGCGTGAATCGCGCGTCAACGGTATCAAAAATCGCAACCTTTTCATCAACAATGAGATAAGAGTTGTACGCCATGCCGTTTTCGACAACGTACTGTCCCTCAAACAAGTCGATCTCGCGATCGTTTACGCCTACGTAGTAAACGTCATTGGTAACGTGCTTCATAAACACGGTCTCCTTTCGGGGATATTATTTGAGCATACCCGCAAGAGTATCCTTTGCGCTCGCAAGGGCCTCTGCGATCTTGGAGGCATCTCTGCCGCCCGCCATTGCATTGTCGGGACGTCCGCCGCCCTTACCGCCTGTAACGGCAGCAACCGCGCCCACCAGCTTGCCTGCGTGCGCGCCTGCCGCAACGGCAGCCTTACCTGCAACGGCAATGAAGCTGACCTTTCCGTCCGCCTCAAGCGAGAGAACTGCAACGGTATCGTCAAAGCGAGCCTTGATCTCGTCTGCAAGCGAGCGTGCAACGTCAAGCTGCATACCCTGCAGAGCGGTTGCAACCAGCTTGACCGATCCAACCGTCTCGGCGTTTGCCATAATGGAATCCAGACCGGATGCCGCAATCTTGGCGTTGAGTGCCTCGATCTCCTTCTTCATTGCGGAAAGCTCGGTCTGCAGCTGCGATGCGCGCTTTGCGAGATCGCAGACCTTCTGAACCTTAAGCTCCTTTGCGGTATCGGCAAGAAGCGCCTCGTCAGCCTTGAGCTGCATAAGCACGCCCAGACCCGTAACTGCCTCGATTCGGCGAACACCTGCGGAAACGGAGGTCTCGGAGGTGATCTTGAACAATCCTACCTTTGCGGTGTTATCCAGATGCGTACCGCCGCAAAGCTCGGTGGAAAAGCTGCCCATCTTGACCATACGGACAACCGCACCGTACTTCTCACCGAAGAGTGCCATTGCGCCGTTCTTCTTTGCGGTCTCAATATCGGTCTCGACCGTCTCGATGGGATTGCCGACGAGCACGTGTGCGTTCACAAGCCCCTCAACCTTTGCCAGCTCCTCGTCGGTCAGTGCCGCATAGTGCGTGAAGTCGAAGCGAACGTGCGCGTCATCCACGTAGGAGCCTGCCTGCTCAACGTGCGTTCCGAGCACGGTACGGAGAGCAGCCTGCAGCAGATGCGCCGCAGAATGGTTTCTCATAATCGCCGCGCGTCTCATTGCGTCAACCTCTGCACGGACCACGTCGCCAACCTTGACGTCACCGTTTACCATCGTGCAGACGTGGAGATATACACCGTCGGTCTTCTTGGTATCGGCTACCGAGATCATCGTATCGCGGTCGTAGATCATACCCGTGTCGCCAACCTGTCCGCCGCCCTCACCGTAGAAGGGAGTCTTGTCCAGAACCAGCGTGCAGCCGCCCTCGCTGACAGACTCAACAGAATCCTCGCCGACGAGGATCGCAATGATCTTCGCGCCGTCGGTGGTCGTCTCGCTATATCCCGTGAATTCGGTCTTGGGAAGCTCGGAAAGAAGGCTGCCCGTGCTGCTGCTCCAGCCCGAAATATTCGCGCGAGCGGTTCTTGCACGCACCTTCTGCTCCTCCATCAGCTTCTTGAAGGTCTCCTCATCAATGCCGAGCTTCTGCTCCTCCAGGATCTCACGGGTGAGATCGATCGGGAAGCCGAAGGTATCGTAAAGCTTGAATACCTCCTCACCCGAGATGGTCTTTACACCGTCGGTCAGTGCGCGGCGAATGAGGTTGGAAAGGATGGCAAGACCCGCATCGATGGTCGCGTCAAAGCGCTCCTCCTCCATTGCGATAACCTTGAGAATATAGTCGCGCTTCTCCGCAAGCTCGGGATATGCGCCCTGCGATTCCTCGATCGCAATGACGCAAAGCTCGGGCAGGAAGGAGCGGTTGATGCCGAGAAGCTTACCGTGGCGGCACGCGCGGCGCAGAATACGGCGCAATACGTAGCCGCGTCCCTCGTTGGAGGGAATGACACCGTCCGAGATCATAAACATCGCGGAACGGATGTGGTCGGTAACGACACGGATGGAAATATCGGTGTTCTGATCCTTCTCGTACTCCTTGCCCGCGATACGGCAGACGTTATCAAGCACCTTACGGATCGAATCGACCTCGAACATATTGTTCACGCCCTGCATGACGCACGCAAGACGCTCAAGTCCCATTCCCGTATCAATGTTCTTCTGTGCAAGCTCGGTATAAGTACCGTCTCCCATATTGTTGAACTGGGAGAAGACGTTGTTCCAGATCTCCATAAAGCGGTCGCAATCGCAACCGGGCTTACAGTCGGGAGAGCCGCAGCCATATTTGATGCCACGGTCAAAATAGATCTCGGAGCAGGGGCCGCAGGGGCCGGTTCCGTGCTCCCAGAAGTTGTCCGCCTTGCCGAGACGAACGACGTGCGCGGGATCGACGCCAACCTTGTTGACCCAAATATCGTAAGCCTCCTCGTCGCTCTCGTAAATAGAGGGCCAGAGCAGATCCTTCGGGATCTCGAGCGTTTCGGTCAGGAACTCCCACGCCCACGGAATCGCCTCATCCTTGAAGTAATCGCCAAAGGAGAAGTTACCCAGCATTTCGAAGAACGTGCCGTGACGTGCGGTGTGTCCGACGCGCTCCAGGTCGGGCGTACGGATGCACTTCTGGCAGGTGGTTACGCGGTTGCGCGGAGGAATCTCCTCACCTGTGAAGAACTTCTTCATCGGTGCCATACCCGAGTTGATGAGCAGGAGAGATTTGTCGTTGATGGGAACGAGCGGATAAGACGGCAGGCGCAAATGTCCCTTGCTCTCAAAGAAGGAGAGATACTTTTCACGCAGGTCGTTTAAAGATGTCCATTTCATGGTTACAAAAAATCCTTTCGGTTTGACATTGAAATCTTTACATACATAGTATAGTATAGCATAAATTCATATTTCTGTCAATCACTTTCCAAAGATTTTTTGAAGCCCTCCCGATCATTCCTTCGGCTTGCCCGAAAAGATCAGACAGGCGAGATAACCGAACACCAAAGCCGCCGCGATCCCGCCCGCCGCCGCAGAAAGACCGCCCGTCAGCGCACCGAGCAGCCCCTTTTCATCCACCGCCTCGCGCACTCCCTTTTCGATCAGATATCCAAAGCCCGTGAGCGGTGTGGTCGCTCCCGCGCCCGCCAGCTTCACAAGAGGCTCATAGAGCCCGATTGCCCCAAGTGCGACGCCCAACACAACGTAAAGCACCAAAATCCTTGCGGGCGTAAGCTTGGTGCGATCGATCAGGATCTGCGCGATCACACAAAATCCTCCGCCCACCGCAAACGCCCAAACGTACGGCAAAAAGTCCTGCCAGCTCATTTTCTCCCCTCCTTTGCGTGTACGATCTCAAGCAGATGTGCGACAGCGGGAATATTCCGTCCTTGCTTGACGCTGTCCGGGCTCATCATCGCCCCCGTCGCCAGAAACAAGATCCGCTCAAGCTCGCCTCTCTCGATCATCGGTAACAGATGCGATGCCAACACCACCGCGGAGCAGCCGCATCCCGAGCCGCCGCAATGCACGTCCTGCCGCCGTCTGTCATAGATCATTTGACCGCAATCGGCATATCTCCCACGGATCGAATATCCCTCCGCCTCCATCAAGGAGCAAAGCAGAGAGCCGCCCTCAAAGCCAAGATCTCCCGTAACGATCAGATCATACGACGTGGGAGACTCCCCCGTGTCCTCAAAAAAACGCACCAACGTGTCAAGCGCAGCGGGCGCCATTGCCGCACCCATATTATTGGGATCGTTAACACCGCGATCCTGCACCTTTCCGGGAAGTCCCCTTTGTATAACGGCACAATCGGAGCATCCGTCCCATCTCTCGGTCAGAAACGCGCCCGCTCCCGTCACTGTCCACTGTGCCGTCGGTGTGCGCTGTCCGCCGTATTCAAGCGGTGTGCGGTACTGTCGCTCTGCCGCACAGTTATGCGACGAGGAGACCGATGCGCACCGCGCAAACACGCGGTTACTTACCATAATAGAGGCAAGCAAAAGCCCCTCCGCCGCCGTTGAGCAAGCACCGTAAAGTCCAAAATAAGGAATGTCAAACCCGAGCAGACCGTAGGCAGAGCCCACGCATTGATTGAGCAGATCGCCCGCAAAAAGCGCGTCCACGTCGGCATCGCGCAAGCCCGCCTTTCCCATCGCGGTGTTGAGCGCCAGACGTTGCATTTCGCTCTCCGCGCGTTCCCACGTATTCATTCCGAATTTATCGTCGGGATCGCGGAGATCAAACTGCTCTCCGAGCGGCCCCTCCGCCTCCTTTTTTCCAACCGCCGTGCCTGCCGCAACGATCCTCGCACACAATTTTACCGTTTGCATCCTTCCCACTCCTCCGTCTGTGATTTGCAATGCTATTATGCGCAAAATCACTTGCATTATTCTCGTGTATATGGTAAAATAATATTGAAAAACAAAGTCCGTCAACCGAAAGGAGAACGCCATGCTCAAAACCGATCGAAAGCAATTTCATATTCCCGCAGCGCCGGGAGAGATTGGAAAATACTGTATCCTGCCCGGAGATCCCGACCGCTGTGAGCAGATCGCGCGCTATCTTGATTCTCCCGTGCGGATCGGAAAGCGTCGCGAATTTGAAATCTGGAACGGCTTGCTCGACGGCGAGACCGTAACCGTTTGCTCTACGGGCATCGGCGGTCCCTCGACGGCGATCGCGGTCGAGGAGCTTGCCAACTGCGGTGCAACCACCTGCATCCGCGTGGGCACCTGCGGCGGGATCGATCTGAACGTCAAGTGCGGAGATCTTGTCATTGCGACGGGCGCCGTGCGACAGGACGGAACCTCCCACGAATACGCGCCCGCAGAGTTCCCCGCAGTTCCGCATTACGGTGTTCTGACGGCATTGACAGAGGCTGCCGAGAGACGGCAGGAGGAGGCACACGTGGGCGTGGTGCAATCCAAGGATTCCTTCTACGGTCAGCACGATCCTGCCTCCAAGCCCACGCAAGGCATCCTTTTGGAAAAATGGGAGGCGTGGCGCCGATTGGGCGTTCTGGCAAGCGAAATGGAGGCTTCCACCCTCTTTACGGTCGGTGCATACCGCCGTCTGCGTACGGGCGCGATCTTCCTCGCCGTATGGAATCAGGAGCGCTATGCCGCAGGGCTCGATACCGATCAGAGCGAGGCTCATAACACCGCCCCTGCCATCGAAACCGCACTCGATGCGATCCGCATTCTGATCCAAAGGGATCATCCCGTCGAGTCCTGACGAAGCGCTTGGAAAAGTGGGGAAAAAACCCTAAAAAAGAGTGAAAATATTTTCAAAAAAACCGCACTTCGTTATTGACAATATTTTTTTGATATGATATACTATATTTAGTGTGTAAAAGGGGGCTTACCCCCAACATGATGAGAAAATAATTTGATTGAACATAGAAAAGAAAGGACGAAAAAAACATGAAAAAAAGAATCCTTACGCTCCTTCTCGCAGGCTTGATGGCAATGTCCGCAGTGGCTTGTAACAACACTGCCGAGAACCCCGGAACCACCGATCCCAACGCAACCGATCCCATCATCACCGATGCGGACGGCTACCAGGCGGTCAACGAGACGGTCTACGCGCTTGTAGACGAGCTCAACCTGAGAACTGCGGCAAACACGAGCGCAACCTCCCCCAAGCAGGTCTCCTTTGCAACCGAGATGACGCGCATCAAGTACAGCAAGAACTGGAGTGTCGTTGTGCTTGAGAATACCGAATACTACGTAATGTCCGATTACCTCACCACCGATGACCTCGGTCTTAAATCCTTTACGGCAGTTTCCCCCGAGCGCGTGATGCACGCCATCACCGAGGGTGTCAACGTTCGCTCCTACCCCACCGCACACTACCTTGCAAATGAAAAGACCTTCGTCAAGAAGCTCATTATGAACGATCTCATCACCGTTACTGCGGAAAACGAGAGCTGGTATCAGATCCGTATGGACGGCAAGAAGTACTACGTCTCCAAGGACTACTTTGAGGAGGGCGACGTTCCCTCTCTCGCAGACCTCGGCGACTTTGAAGGAAAGTTCGAGCGCGACAAGTTCACTACTCCCAAGAAGATGACACTCAATTCGAACGGCGTCAACCTCAGAAAGTATCCCTCCTCCAAGGCATACTCCCAGTCCCTCGGCTCTTACAGCAAGGGTATGGAGGTCACCGTTCTTTCCATCACCACCATCAACACCGAGAAGTGGGCACAGGTTCAGGTTCTGACCGATCCCGGCGATCCCGCATCCGCAGCATTCAAGGCTTACATCCGTGCAGATTTCCTCAGCAACCTCGCAGGTGTGGACAATACCAAGTTTGAGACGCTGATCTCTCACTTTGATCTCGAGGAATACACCACTCCCAAGAAAATGTGGGCTTCCGCCGATCTCGGAACCACTCCCCTGACCGTTCGTTCCACCCCCACCACCGAGGATGATAACAAGGTCGGCAAGATCTACAAGGGCGACGAGGTTACTGTCTACGCTGAGGGCAAGGGCAACTATGCGGAATGGTACCTCATCAAGTTCTCTGACGACGATACCGCAGAGGGCTACTACTTCGTTTCCGCAAACTTCATCACCCTCATTCAGGGCGGTGCAACCACTCCCAAGGCAAACGACTACGAGAAGTACGATTCCATCACGGCTTGCACGCCCGTTACCAAGACCGTCGTTGCAGGCGGTGCATACCGTTACCTCGCTCCCGAGCTTGGAACCGACAACAAGTACAGTGATCCTCTCGCAGCAGGCACGACCGTAACCGTACTCGCAAAGGGTACCTACGGAAGCAACTACTCCGTCTACTTCATCAAGGACAGCGACGGAAACTTCTGGTACATCGACCAGAACAAGGTTCAGTAATCAAAAATCAAACGGCCTCCGCCAAGCGGAGGTCGTTTTTTCTTGACAAATCCCTAAAATCGGGCTATAATAATAGCATTCCCCCCTCGGAGGTATGTTATGAGCGATGCAATCAAACAGTTTTTGATCTATTTTTTAGAGCTGCTCGGGCTGACGCTTGGCGTGATCCTGCTTTGCGGCTTTGCCGTGCGCTTCTTCTCTCGCACCTTTGCGCGCCTTTCGGGCACAGGCTTTGGAAAGGTCTTTGACGTCACCGCCGCCATCGGCACACCCATCCACGAGCTTGGACATGCCGCAATGTGCCTCCTCTTTGCGCACCGCATCACACGGATGAGCCTATGGTCTCCGGGACACGCGGGCGGCGTTTACGGCTACGTTGAGCACAACTATAACCGCAAAAATCCCTGGGCAAGACTTGGCAGTCTCTTTATCGGCGTCGGGCCGATCTTCAGCGGACTTGCCGTCATCATCCTGGCACTTTGGATCTGCTTCCCCACCCAATGGCAGGCATATCTTTCCGCCTCTCGCGAGATGCTTGCCTCAGACGTGGGATTCGGAGGCTACCTCTCCACGCTGCTCTCCCTCTTCGCCAATCTCTTCCGCGCATTCGGAGAAAATTGGTTGCGGAGCCTCATCGGAATCCTGATCATCCTCCCTGTCTCGCTTCACGTGTCGCTGAGCTGGCAGGACATCAAATCCGCCACAGGCGCACTTCCCCTCTATCTTCTCCTCATCCTGCTTTTCGCCATCCCCACAATGGCGCTTGGCGCGTCGGAGGCAATCGTCCGCTTTCTTTGGCTTTGGAATTTGCGCGCGATGTCATTGTTCTGCCTTGTCATTGCGTTTTCGGCATTTTGGGTCGTTCTCGCACTCGCCATCCGCGCCATCCGAATCGTGGCAAGCTGGTTTTAACAAAAGGATCCCGTACGTTCAAGACGTACGGGATCTCTTTTATTTCATTTTCCTTGCCGCTTCAAGAAGCGCTTCACGCTCGTTTGGCAATGCTTCATCCATCACGGAATCCAGCAATTCGGAGAGGATCCGACCGATCTCGCGCCCCTTGGGAATGCCGATCGCCATCAGATCGTCACCCTTTACCGCAAGCGTACGCAGGGAGATGCACGCGTCTGCCTCGCGGATCGCTTTGACGGTCTGCGGGATCGCCGCAAGTGCCTCGGAGGGAACGTTATAGCCCTCTGCGTGCGCCACGCGGTCACAGCGCTTGACCTCCATCAAGCGCAAAATATCCTCATCCGAGAATACCCGCATCAGCCGCTTGACCGATCTCGCCTCGGCGGGGATCTCGCGATCGTGATATTCACAGAGCCGCACCACACGCTCACGGGTCTCGTTGTCGAAGCGCAGGCGAGAGAGGATCTCATCGGTCATCTCCGTGCCGACCGCGCCGTGTCCCTTGAAGTGTCCGCCCTGCTCATCCTCGGTATAGCACCGCGGCTTTCCGATATCGTGGAGGAGGATGGCGAGACGGGTGCAAAGATCGCCGTCGCGCTCCTGCTCCAACGCGTGCAGAGTATGCTCGTAAACGTCGTAGCAATGGTATTTGGTATTCTGTGCAAAGCCCACGCACGAAGCAAATTCGGGAATGAACACCTCAATGACGTCGTGGTACTCCCGCAGGATACGGATCGCTCCCACACCGCAGATCAGTTTGCAAAGCTCCTCACGCAAGCGCTCTGCGGCAATATTGGCAAGCAACGCGCGGCAGGAATGGATCGCCTCCGCCGTTCTCTCCTCAATTTCAAAATCCAGCACCGAGGCGAAGCGGATGGCACGCAGAATGCGAAGTCCGTCCTCCTCAAAGCGCGTTTTGGCATCCCCCACACAGGCGATCCGACGGCGCGAAAGGTCTTCCCTGCCTCCGAAAAGATCCACCAACCCACGTCTGGGATGATATGCCATCGCATTGACCGTGAAATCACGTCTTGAAAGATCATCCTCCACGCGGCGCGCAAAGGTGACCGATGCGGGATGGCGATTGTCGAGATATTCTCCGTCACAGCGGAACGTGGTAATTTCAAGCGACATTCCGCCGATCAGAACGGTGAGCGTGCCGTGCTTGATCCCCGTTTCGACCGTGCGATAGGAAGCAAACACGCGTGCGGTTTCCTCGGGACGCGCGGAGGTGTTAATGTCCCAATCATTGGGGGCGCGTCCGATAATGGAATCGCGCACACATCCGCCAACGGCATAAGCCTCAAAGCCCGCACCCTCCAGCATTTCAATCGCCTCGCGCACGGGATCAGGAGGCTCGATGGCAAACGATTCCGATCGTGCGGATGCTCGCTCACCCCTTGAAAAGCCCGCAAAAATGCCCGAACGGCGCGAGAGTGCCGCAAAAAATACCATTCCGAGTACGTACGCGGACAGGACCTCACCGAGTCCCACCGTCAGCATCAAAAACCAAAGTCCGTCCTCCGCGCCGTATGCATATGCCAGCACGAAGGGGACGATGACCGTATTTGCCACAACTGTCGGGATTGGCAAAAGCCACTTGCTTGTACGACGCAAAAGGTAGGTTCCTATGGCGCCGATCAGGGTTGCAAGCGTTCCAAAAATCACGTCCTGCCAGAGCGCACCGAGGAGCAGATTGGAAAGCAAGCATCCAACCGTAAGTCCCGGAATCGCCGCAGGAAGAAAAAACGGAAGCACACAAAGTGCCTCCGATACGCGAAGCTGGATGGCACCGTTTGCAAGTCCGAATGCGCCCACAATAACTGTGAGCACCGTGTAAAGTGCTGCGATCAGCCCTGCCGCACAAGCGGAGAGCAATCGCTGTTGGGTTGCCGATCTTCTCATCATTCTTTTTTCTCCTTAGTTTTGTTTTTCGTGAGGATGGTTACGAACTCACGTTTATAGAAATGCAGACGTTTCGCCTGTCATTCTCCTTTTTTAAGAGCCTCTTCAAGCTCCCGAGCCAATGCCGCATAGAGATAGAGCGAGCCGAGACAAAGAATTGGCTTTCCGTTCTCGCGGCTGCTTGCAAGTGCTGCATCGATCCCCGCACGAAGCGTGGAATACGCCTCTACGGGAATTCTTTGACGCTCAAATACCTGAGCAAATTTTTCCGCTTCCAACGCACGCGGATTTTCGGGAGGCGTAACGGTAAATGCATGCTCGGTAACGGGACGAAGCATTTCCACCATTTCTCCGTAATCCTTATCTGCCATTACCCCGGACAAAACGTTGACGGTCTCCTCGGGGAAATAGGTCTCTATGCTCTTGATCAGCGCACGGACACCGTGCGGATTATGCGCACCGTCATAGATGATCAACGGATCACGCGAAAGCAGCTCAAAGCGCGCGGGCCAACGAACCGATGCAAGTCCGCGGCGAACAGCCTCCTCTTCCACCGCAATTCCACGCGTCGCCAAGACCTCAAGTGCGGTCATCACGGTCTGAACGTTTGAAAGCTGATGGCTGCCCAGGAGCGAGAGATAGACGTCACGGTATTCTCCGAAATCAAATCTCGTCCCCTCAAGCGTCATTTCAAGCAGATTGAATTTGCGGCGATCGACCGAATAGATCGGTGCATTCTGCTGAGCGGCAAGCATCGAAAGAACTCTTCCAACCGAGGTCTTTCCGCCGCCGTAAATGCAGGGGCATCCCTCTTTGATAATTCCCGCCTTTTCTGCGGCAATCTTTTGCAGGGTATTTCCGAGCAGCTTGGTATGATCAAAATCAATTCCCGTAATGATGGAGAGAAGCGGATTTTTGATCACGTTTGTGGAATCAAAGCGCCCGCCGAGTCCAACCTCAAGCACGACCACGTCAACCTGCTCCTGCACAAAATAGAGGAAGCCAACCGCTGTGATCAGCTCAAATTCGCAAAAGGACAAGCCCGTTTGCTCTGCCGCCGCCTTGACCTGCTCGGTCAAGCTTGCCAGCGATTCGTTCGAAATAGGAGTACCGCAAACGCAGATGCGCTCGTTGAAGATACGGATAAAGGGAGAGGTATAGCGTCCCGTGCGGTAGCCCGCCGCAGTCAGGATCGAATCGAGCATTGCGCAAACGCTGCCCTTTCCGTTCGTTCCCGCTACGTGGATATACTGCAAACGGTCCTGCGGGTCCCCCAGCAGGCTGAGCAGTGCGCGCATACGCTCCAATCCCGGCTTGTCGGAATTGTGGCTCGCCGCGTGAATGTATTGGATCGCTTCTTCGCAAGTCATAGTGAAAAATCCTTCCTTACACACAAATGACGCGACGTCCATTGGGAGCAACGCCGCGTGATTGGGAGCACCCGCTCCCGGGGAAAAGATTGACGGCTTTGAGAGAAACGCCGTAAAAAACGATCTGTATGCTCAAATCGTTTTCGGTAGATCGGTTATCTGATTACCATCTTGCAAGCACACGCTTTAAGGGTGGCAACAAAAGAGGCAAGAGAATGCAGGAAATTACGCTCCGCACGATCGCATTGACCACACGCATCGGCATCAGCAAATGCAACGCCTTTACGGGATAATCCAGAAGGTATCCATCCAGATACAGGGCGCCCGTGTTGAGCAAAGTCAGCACCAGATCCGCACACACGATGACCGCGATCATCAGGATCAACGCTCGCTTTTTGGAAGCCGCACGGTGTACAAGCTGCGCACCGAGGGAAGCCACCAACGCCTGTACCGCACCGGGGATCAGCCAGATCAGGAGCGTGGCAAATCCATAGGGAGACGGATCGATGATCTGCTCAAGCAGATTTCCGATCACCGCCACTGCAACAGCATCCGAGGGATGAAACAGAAATGCACAAAGCAGGATCGGCAGCGTAGAAAACGAGATCTGGATTGCTCCGGGAATTTTAAAGGACAGATAAGTCCCCAAAATAACGTACAGAGCAACGAACAGCGCATCAACTGCAATGCGGTAGATGTTGGAGCGCGCGGACAAGGAACGACTCATAAAAATACCTCCTTTTCCACCCATACGGCAGAACAGGAAGGTAATGATATTACGGATTCCGAATTCTTGCTTGCCATACGAAGCGGGATGCAAGGCGTGAACCGTAAGCTCAACGATAGAGACTTTTCGTCCGTCTGACAACTCCCCGTCCAGACGGCACTGCGGACGTACCAACGCCCACGCCTTTACTCTTCATGGTTATTTGTGCCCAAGGACACACATAAATATTATACACGATTTCTTTTGCGTTGTCAACAGAGCAGATGACACAATCCTCCTTGCCATCAACCACCATTTCTTGTAAAACATGACAAAGTCCCCACTCCTCTCGGAAAATTTACAAAGAGGTTACATTACCCCCTATTGACAATCCTATCCCTATATGATAAAATAGGTAGAAAACAGATGAGAACGGAGTTTGACAGGCATATGAAAATCCTTTCGCTGGGCGACATCGTAGGAACCAACGCAATTGAATATATCCGCACAAGGCTCTGGAGCTTCCGCGAAAAAAACGGCATTGATTTTGTCATTGCAAACGGCGAAAACGCCACCGACGTTCGCGGACTTTGCGCAAGAGACGCACACATTCTCCTTGATTGCGGGATCGACGTTGTCACGCTCGGCAATCACACCTACGGTATGCGGGATCTCTACCCTGTTCTTGAGAACGAAGCACGCCTCGTCCGTCCTGCAAACTATCCGCCCGAGGCACCCGGATGCGGCTATACGATCGTGACGGCAGACGGCTGGAGACTGCTCTGTGTCAACGTCTGCGGCTGCGCGCTGATGGAGCCGCTTGCCTGCCCCTTTGAAACGGTTGACAAAATCCTGAAGCGCGAGGCGGGAAATTACGACCTTGCCATCCTTGACATTCACGCCGAAACGACCAGCGAAAAGCTTGCGCTTGGCTATTATTTTGACGGCAGAATACAAATGATGTTCGGCACGCATACGCACGTTGCCACCGCCGATGCACAGGTGTTGCCAAAGGGCTCCGGATACATTACCGATCTCGGCATGTGCGGCCCCGTTCGCAGCATCATCGGAACCGATATTGAAACGGTCATCCGTCGGTTCCGCACCCATCTCCCCGCTCATTTTACCGTTGCCGACGGAGAGGTACGCGCACACGGTGCGATCTTCGAGATCGATCCCGATGCCAAGCGTGTCCTTCGCGTCAGCCGCGTTACCTTCTGACCGCTTTCGAAAGGAGACTTCATTTTGAACGGTATTATCAAATCCAAGCTGATCGAATCCCTGCAGTCCATCTGGCCGATTGCCGCGGTGGTGGCAGCGCTCTCGATCACCATCTCGCCTATGGAGCCGGGAACCTTTCTGCTCTTCCTCATTGGCGTGTTCTGTCTGATCCTCGGACTTTCGATCTTCACCATCGGCGCAGAAATGGCAATGCAGCCGCTCGGCTCCAAGATCGGTGCTTCGCTTGCCTCCTCCAACAAGGTCTGGTTGATCGCATTCGTCAGCTTTGTCATCGGTATTATGGTCACCATCTCCGAGCCCGATTTGCAGATCCTTGCAAGCCAGGTCTCGCGCGATATTCCCGAGCTTGCGCTCATTCTTTCGGTCTCGGTCGGTGTTGGCGTATTTCTCGTCATCGCAATGCTCCGTATGATCTTCCACATCAGCCTTTCCAAGCTTCTCATCGGCTTTTACGCCGTGGTATTTCTGCTCTGCTGCTTCGTCCCCAAGGAATTCTGGGCAATGGCATTCGACTCGGGCGGAGTTACCACGGGGCCCATGACCGTTCCCTTTATTATGGCGATCGGTGCGGGTGTTGCAGGCATGCGAACCGATAAGGACGGACATGACGATGCCTTCGGTCTGGTCGCACTCTGCAGTGTTGGTCCCATCATTGCGGTGATGGTGCTCGGAATCATCTGCGGTGTCAGCGGAGGCGAGCACGCGGCAACCGTTTTGCCACAGATCGCCGATACGCGCGCGGGCGTTGTTCATTACGTCCACGGCTTGGGCGAATACGCCAAGGAGGTCGGCATTGCCCTGCTCCCCATTGCGGTATTTGCACTGCTCTTCCAGCTCGTTACCCGCGCGTTTAACGGACGTCGAATGGTTCGAATCCTGATCGGTCTCCTCTACACCTTTGTGGGACTTATGATCTTCCTCACGGGAGCAAACGAGGGCTTTCTGCCCACGGGCTCCTCGCTCGGTCAATCGCTCGCATCGCTCGGAAACGGCTTTGTCATTCTGCCTATCGGTATGATCTTCGGTTACTTCATCGTTTCCGCAGAGCCTGCCGTTTACGTCCTGAACAAGCAGGTCGAGCAGATCACCGCAGGCGCGATCTCCTCGCGCACGATGAGCATCTCGCTCTCGATCGGTGTTTCCGCCGCACTTGGACTTTCTATGCTCCGCATACTTACGGGGATCTCCATTCTGTGGATCCTCATTCCGGGATACGTCATCGCCCTCGGGCTGAGCTTCTTTGTTCCCAAATTCATTACGGGTATCGCATTTGACTCGGGTGGAGTTGCCAGCGGCGTTATGATGAGCGCGTTTGTGCTTCCCTTTGCACAGGGGGCTTGCATTGAGCTTGGCGGAGACGTTCTGACACAGGCATTCGGCTGTGTTGCATTCGTCGCGCTCACGCCGATCATCTCCATTCAGATCTGCGGTCTCATCTTCAACCTCAAGGCGAGAAAGGCGGTCAAGCGCTTGATCTCCGAGCAGGAGACCTTCCTTGACTATTCCGTCATCAAAAAGCCGAAGAAGCCGACTAAAATAAAGGAGGAGGTCATCTGATATGGCAAAGAAAAGCACACAGGAAGAAAAGCGTGCGATGCTCCTCGTTTGTATCCTCGGCAAGGAGAACGAGATGCGCTTGCCCGCCGTTTGCAATGAGTGCGGCGTGGCGCTCCACTTCTCTACCATCGGATTCGGAACAGCTCGCTCCAATTACGTTTCCTATCTCGGTCTGGATGAGATCGAAAAGCGAATCACCTATTCCCTCATTCCAAACTACTGCGAGAACCGTATTCTGCGCACCATCAACAAAAAGCTCAAGCTTTATCTCAACGGTCGCGGAATCGCCTTCACAATTCCTCTTTCGGGCATATCCAACATCATCAGCAATGCCATTCTCACCACACCCGTGCGCGAGGAAGCAATTGACGAACCTATGACGAAATCCAAAAAGGAGAAAAAACAGATGCACGAACTCATCGTAGCCGTTGTCAATCAAAAATATACCGACAAGGTGCTCGATGCCAGCCGCGCCGCAGGCGCAACGGGCGCAACCATTCTGCACTCACACAGCATTGGAAACAAGCAGGCAGAGCAGCTCATCGGAACAACCCTGAGCCAGGAGAGCGACACCATCGCCTTCCTGACCACCTATGAATACAAGGCAAAGATCATGGAATCCATCCGTGACGTCGCGGGACTCAAGACCGACGGAACCGCCGTCATCTTCTCCCTTCCCGTCAACAGCCTCATCGGCATTGGTCGGTTTGAGGACGAGGACGAAGAATAAAAAGGAAAGCAGCACTCCGAGGAGTGCTGCTTTTTATTTCATTTCCTTTTTCGCATGCTCGCATAGATCGGAGAGCGGACACTGCGCACAATTCGGCTTTCGCGCCATGCACACGTCCCGACCAAACTGCACGATGCGATGACAAAAATCGCTCTGCTCACGCTTTTCAATCAGCTCGTCCAGAATCCGCTCTATGCGGACAGGATCCTTGAGGGATTCTTGGTACATTCCGAGCCGACCGCAGATGCGAATGCAGTGCGTATCGGTCACAACGCCGCCTTTGTGGAAAATGTCGCCGAGTAAAAGATTGGCAACCTTGCGTCCAACACCCGGAAATTTCAACAGCTCCTCCATCGTATCGGGCAAAGCTCCGCCGTATTCATCCACGAGGAGTCGGCAAGCATCCTTCGTATTTTGCGATTTGACGTGATAGAGACCGCAGGGACGGATGTACTTTTCCAGCTCTTCAACGGTAGCCTCGGCAATAGCTTGCGGCGTAGGATAATCGCGGAACAGCTCGCGGCAAACAAGATTCACACGGGCATCGGTGCATTGTGCTGACAAACGCCCCATAATGAGCAGCTTCCACGGCTCATTTCCCCATTCCAGAGCGCAGAGAGCCTCCGGATAAACCGCCTTGAGGCGTTCCACGATCTCCGCCATTCGCGCACGCTTTTGTGCCTTCGTCATTCCAATCCACCTGCCCTTCATTTCAAGATACGACAAAATTATATCAAAAAAACACAAAAAAGTCAAGAGCTCAAGCCGAAACCAAAAAGCCCCGAAAGAAAAAGACTGATTTCTATTGACTTTTCCAAAGCTTTTTGGTATAATAGATAGGTCATAGATGTTATTGAAAGCATCTGATCCTTCGGGATGTAGCGCAGTTGGTATGCGCGAAGCCTCTCTCCGCTCGGCGGTTTGGGAGCGGGATGTCGCAGGTAGTGAGCGCAACGAACGACCGAGCGACAATGAATGACTTGCCGATGGCAAGGCAGAACCGCGAGGTGACCGAGCCGCAGCGAGAACAAAGCCTGTCTTTTTTTCATATTCTTTCGGGATGTAGCGCAGTTGGTAGCGCGCCTGGTTTGGGACCAGGATGTCGCAGGTTCAAATCCTGTCATTCCGACCAAAATCGCGGTTTTGACCGCACGAAAGCCGCAAAGCAACCCTACTTTGCGGCTTTGTTATTATGTTTAGGAGGAGATATCGTTATGGATTTTGAACAATGGTGTAAAAAAAGCACAAATATTGGCAAATTAGCTAAATCCTTAAAGAGTTCTATCCCCGAACAATATATTGGGTTTTATTTAAGCAAAATTTTTGATAACATAGAGTATCAAAAACAATTTGAATGGCTCGGTCAAAATTCTTTAGACATTTATATTCCTTCTTTGAAGTTGGCAATTGAATATGATGGTTCATTTTATCATTCCGAACGTCGGGGATCAGACTCTGCCAAAACATCTATATGTCACTCCCATGGGATAAATGTATTCAGAGTAATAGAACAAGAAAAAAAGCGAGAGTATAAACTATTAACCAATAGCCGAAATAGTATTATGTACTTTTATGAAAAGGAATACCGCAACATTGATATAGCCGTTAGCAATCTTTTATCTTTGATCAACAAGAAATTCGAATTATCCGTTTTTGCTGATGTCAATTTATGTAGAGATAAAAACGAAATTATTTCCTATGTACAGAAAAAATACTATCAAAAAACAATAGCAAATGTGTGGCCAGAATCAAAAGATTATTGGGACGATGACGCAAACAAATGCAGTGTATTCGATGTTTTTTATACTGACAATAAGCAGTACAACTTGAGATGTCCTCACTGCGGTCAAAATTTTGTTTTTTATATGAGATATTTTCACAACAGAAAATCTCTCATCCCTTGCGAGTGTGAGTATTCAAAAATTGATACCGAATTAACGCAAACAGTGAACTACCATATTAAAAATAAATCCATATTATCTTTTGATGATTCACTTAACAGTCGCAGACTATATGACCGAATACAATCGAAAATAAGGTTTAATATGCCCCCACTTTCAAAAGATGAAATAGAATTGTATAAAAAATCAAAAATCGATTCACCATATTTGAACTGCTATTAACGATTGTGTTTATTTGATTACTGCACCCTAAATTTTGAGGGCTAACGATTAATTTCGTCAGCCCTCTTTCCTTATACGTTCTTTGCTTGTTTTTTCATCTCCGTGATTTCGGCATTCATCGTCTTTATCAACTCTGCGAGCTTTTCTTCGCATTCCTCTCGTGTCTTGGCGTATACATTCTTGGATATTCGTTTGCCATTGACTCTCGGTGTGAAGCGACCTTCGTAAAGGTGGTCATTTATCATCGTCACGCATCCCGTGCCACTCTTGCGTATCTTGCCCTTGTAGGGCTCAAATTCCTTCTCCGGCGTGGCTTTGTCGGGGGTAGGTTCACTTGCCTTGGGTGGCTCCGGTTCGGGCATCTGCGCGTCTGTACCGCCGATTTCGCGGTCAATACGAACCGCCGGTTGCTGCATTACCAAGTGCGGAGAGATCACTGTTGCCAATGAAGATTTGGTCGACGATGTTATAAAGCGCGCTGACGAGAAGCGAAAGCACGCAAGGGATGGAAAATTTCAGCATCAGCTTTGAAATATTCTCTTTTCCCAAGAATTGCTGTGTTTGTTCTTGATTCATAAAGTCCTCCAATGTGTTTATATTTGGAGTCCTTATCAGAGGAAAGCTCCGGAAAACTACGCCGATCACGCAAAAAAACAGAGCGTAGAATCTCGTCGTGATTCTACGCGCTGTGGCTGTTTGACCTAAATATTATATCATAAAAATCCGCTTTTGTCAAAGGCAATTTTTCATAAAAAACCAAAAAGTTTTCGCTATCAAAGAGGATTTTTCGGCAAAAAATCCATTCGCAATTTTTGAAAATTTGTGATATAATTTATGTAGTGTGTAGCCAAAAGGCGTAAGTCCAACTTGAAGGACTTACGCCTTTTCTTTGCCTACTGCGATGCAATATTTGCGCTTATTCAGACTGTCTTTCTTCAAATAGCCGTCGGGCGTAATCCGATGCAACGATCGAAGCATTGGCTCTTGACAGAGGTCCTGTGATCATAAACGCGCTTCCGCGGTTATTATTGACAATATCCTGCTGTTCGGTCTCGTTGATACCGCCTGCCTTTTCGTAGAGGACGCAAAGATCCTCCATATCGTTAGGCGACAGGGCAAATATCATAGAATACTGACAAGCGTTTATGATTGCGGTAGACTTTCTCGCGATCTCGGGGCTTCCCACGAAGTCCTTGATATTTTGGGTAATAACGATCTGCATACCGTTATACTTACGAATACGCTTCGCGAGCTGGAACATAAAATCAAGCGCGATCGGGTACTTGGTATCAATAAACACGTGCGCCTCGTCGATAACGACAATGATCTTTCTGTTTGTTCCGTGCTTTGCGTTGAATTCCTTGTTCTTGATGATCTCGTTATCCAGCCATTTCAAGACCAAAAGCATCTGGGCATTTGCGATGGTATTGTTCTTGTTCGCAAGCAAGCTCTGGAAGTTAAACACGGTGAAGTTTTCCTTGACTGTCAGGCTGTTTTCTCCGTTCCAAAGATTTGCGTTTCTGCCTTTACCCGCAAATTTCGCGATATAGTTATTCAACACGCGAAGGTTAGCGCTATCGTATTCAAGCGTAGCCTTCTTTTCCTCTTCAAGTATCAGTGCGTAGAGGTCATCAAAGGTAGGATAATCCTTTGCCGAGAGCTTGGCAAAGCTCGTTGTGGTGTTGATGCCTTTATTTTCGTACAGCTTCAGGATCAGGTTATTGAGGTATTCCAACGCATCTGCTGAGATACCCGGAAGTATCTGCTTGAAGAACTCCTCAAGGAACTGCAAATGCACGGAGAAGTTGGTAACGCCGCTATCCGCATCTGTTTCGTCAGCTTCGAGGGTGGTAATTACGTGGAAGGGATTCAGACGTCCTTCCTTTGCCGTTCCCACGTCGATCAGCTTTCCGCCCAGATTGTGCGCAAGCTCCTGATATTCGTTTTCGGGGTCGAGAATAAATATTTTACTGTTCTCAGCCGCAAAATTAGCGAGGATCGTCTTGGTAGCAAAGGATTTTCCGCTTCCCGACTTACCCATTATAACCATATTGGAATTGACTCTCTCGTGATCTCGCTTGAAGAAGTCAACGATAACGGGAAATCCGCCCGAATGACCAAGCAGGACTCCGCGATCATCCATAATGTAATTCAGAACAAACGGGAAGGAAGCGGCAATGCTTGACGCGTGAATGGAACGATTATATTCCTTCATTCCGTCAAACGCCGACACGCCCGATGCTACAAACGCTCCTATTTGCTTGGAAGCGTTGTCACTGATCTTAAAGCCGTCCTCCGCAAGCATACTTCTTACTCGCTTTTTCAGGCTTTCCCTTGAATTTGCGGAATCCTCGTAGATCGTAATATGTATAGTTACGTCAAAAAGTGTTTCGTTATCGTTTTGAAGCATCGCAAGCAGAGATACCAGCGAATCCACGTGTGTCTGCTGGTCGATGATATCCGATGCCTTGAAGGAGTTCTTTGTTAAAAGCTCTTGCAGAGAGTGGTCGATCATTCGTATCGCTTTCGACTTTTCGATCGGCTTGATGTTCATAACGACCTTGGTGCCTTCTACGTTAAAGATCTTATAGCCCCAGGCGTTCTTTACAGCCAAAGGATAGTCTCTGACCGTGTAGGTGACCGACTCCTTACCGTCAACGATCGTTTGCATCAATTTAAACTCTACCTTTTCGGGAGTTGCGTAACTTACGTACTCGTCGGGTTGATAGTATTCGATCTCTCGCTCGTCAAAGTCGTTGGTGTAATTATACTTCAAAAATACCGCAAGCTCCTTATCGGACAATCTGTGAGAATCAATGGTATATTCCTTGAATTTTATGATTGCCGAATTGATGATCTCGGATATCGTAGCGGGGTTGGCGTCATAGATGACAAGGTAATATCCCGAACGCATAACCCGTGTGTTGCCGTTAAGCTCATTGAGGATCTCGGTTCTATTGTCGATAATATTCTTTCTTGGAATGCTTTCCTCGTATGTAATTCCCTCTGCTTCCAACAGCTTATCGATATCGGGCTTTTTGTTCTTTTCCTGTTCGATATGCTTATCCAGCAGTATGGGGCGATCGATCTTGACGAGACTCGCACTTGTTTTACCGCTAACGCTTTTCAATATGGACGCGAACACCTTGTCGATGATCTCGGATTGCTTGTATCCCGTAAGAAGCCTGAACTCCTTGGGCATAATTTCCAGAACTCCGCCATAATAGCTTCCGTAACAGATAAGCTCATCACGTATATCGGTAAAAGGAACGAGCGTTGATATATCCGCGCCGGAATCCGTAGCATTCTTGGTGTATTTTTTCTTGCTGAAAATAAATTTTATCAAGCTTCCGATCTGGAGATACAAGCGTTCACCCGATATAGGAAGATAAAGGCAAACAAATATGCCAAGAACGATTGTCATAAAAATATATGTCAGCATCCCGTAATCGGTGAACAGTATCAAAAATTCAATACCGAGTCCCAAAAGACCGATCAAAATATCTGCAAGAGTGAAGTTGCGGTAAAACTCAACCTTGACCTTTGTTTTCTTTGGAATAATTCTCATTTATCGCTCCTCCTCTCTCACTTTGTTGTGTTGTCTTTGTTATCGTCTGCTTTTGTGTTAGCATCGTCTGATTTTTTGTTTTGAAGCGCATTCTTAATGTCGGTCTGCGCATTCTTATTCATTTCTGAATTCTTATCGTTGTTTGCGGGAGATTTTGCGGCATTAGGTGCAGCGGCGGGCTTGTCGGGGACATTCTTTGCAGAGCCACCGTCCGTCTTTCCTTGCATTGCTGCCTGTAAATTTGCACCGCCCTGAGCGCCACCACGGTCTACTTTGCCGTCAAAACGGTTTGCAGCATTTCTTCTCTCCTCGGCATCGTGCTCTTTTTTCATCTGCGTATGCTTTCTTATTCCCTCAGCAATGCTGGTGGGAACGTCTGCAGCCTGCAGCCAAGATCTTCCCTTGTTGAAGGTGCCCTTTGCAGCGCCTGTAACTGTGCCAAAAGCACCTTTTATCACTCCGCCTGCCATATGAGCGAGAGCCGCCATACCGCCCGTCAAATGACTCTGGTCCATAAGGTCCTGCGAGCCCGCACCGCGGGATACAAGGTTGCCTATCAGCACCATTCCGCGTCTGCAAGCGAAGGCTCCGCCTATGATGAACAGCAATCTTGCAATTCCATTGACAAGATTATCGCCTGTTCCTCCAACCGAAAAGAAATTGATATTTGCGATCATTGGAAGCATTAAGGAAAAAATGTTTAATGCGAGGATACCGCCGTATGCTGTGATAAATTTGTTGATTGTCTGCTCTCGCCACATTTTGAAGCGTTCGCCGTCGTCAAGTGGGGATGCACTTATGGGAAGCGGCGCAATGACAAACAACAAAATGAGGCTGATAACTCTCTCCACAAAGGAAAGTAACGTCAGCGCAAGAAGGATCAGCACGGAGATAGATCCGACGAGACCCAAAAAGAAATTGAATTTACTCAATTTGAAGAAATCGGCGACCTTGTCTGTGTTATAGTAAGAAAACTCACTGACACCTGTTAAATACTCCTCAAGAGAACAGCTTCTGAAGGCATCAAGCACCGCTTTCTTGTCCTCGGACGGACCTATGTATGCTTCGTTTGCGAAGATTGTGAACATAGAGCCTCCAAGTCCGCTATTTCCGTTGGCGGTCGCCTCATATATTCCGCGCATGATCGTGGACACGAATACCGATGACGCGATCATGATAGCCGGAACAAGTAAAAAGAAAAGAATGATCTTTGCGGAGTCAAGGCAAATACGAATGGGGGATTTTTTCTCGTAAAAGGTCAATTGATCCCGTGTAATTCGAAATGCCGTAAACAGAAACAGAAGAATAAAACCGAACAGGCAGACGTAACCAAAGGCGTTCAGTATCGTTTCGCCCTGCATAAAGTAGGTCAAAAGATCCACGTCCTCCGTAACGATCTCACCGTTTACTTCCTTTTCTATCTGAACGGGATCAATACCACACAGCTTGCGAGCGATCATAATGATAATATCGATGCAAAACAGCGGAACCTTGATCAGTCCGTATAAAAATTCCCAAAACCAATTAAACATAAATTTGCTCCTTATTTTTTGTGAGCATCCGTAATATGAAACAATAAATAATTGAATGTAAAGGATACCGAAGGTGTTTTTTCTTCTTCCTCGTCATCGGATGAAAAATAACAGTTGTTGCCCACGCGTACGATAACGTATTGCTTCGGCTCTATTGTTTTTGAGGCATCAAATTCCAACAAAACCGAATCCCATTCCTCTCCAACAGAAAAGGTAGCGGTGTGAATTTTATTTGCGGGAATAAACAGATCCTCCTCGCGGATTTCTGTTTCCGTTTCCGTTTCACCATCGCTATTTGTTTCGCTGTTCGCATCGCTTTCCGGCGGCGTTTGCGTTTCCCCCTCGTCAAGCCCCGGCATCTCTACGTCGTTTCCGTCATTGTCCTTGATGCTTGTGGGCATCTTGTCAGTGATGTAAAACTCCAGCTCAAGCTCACCTTCTCCATTTTGGGTTTTCGCAAAGAAAGCAAACTCAGAGAGGGATAACGTATATTCCTCGGACACCCGAAAGCCGATATAACAATACTCATTGTACGGAACTACAATGGGAATATCCATATCTTCCATGTGGATATCACGGTTAAAATCTTCAATAGAGTATTTTTCCGCCCCACTTTTAGACAAAACGTAAACGCCGGAAAAATATTTTTTGAAATCGTCCTCATTCTCTCCCGCGCCAAAGTCTGCGCAGGAGGCGAGGGAGAGAAGAAGAGCGACGCAGACCGCAAGCGCGGTCAGCTTACAAAGTAGCTTCATTCTGAAATCAGAACTCAGAACTTAGATACACCCTTGACCATTTCAAGGAAATAGGGGAACGCGATGTGAAGAACCAGCATTAAAACGAAGATCAGAACAAAACCGATAATGGCATTGATCAAGGACTTCTTTGCCTGCTGATGCTCCTGGGGATCTGTGGACTTTGCGAACTTTACGCCGAGAACGATACACCAGATAAAGCCTACGGTTGCCACGAGCGTGAGAATAACGGGAATAAATACCTGAATCAGCTCCATGACAGGGCTGACCATTTCATTTGCTTGTACCTCATCGATTGCCAGTGCGTAAATCAAGTTTTTCATGTGAATAACTCCTTTTTATTTTTTGTTAATTTTTATTTTGTTCGGACTTTGCCGTTGAAACGGATGTAAATGATACCGATTGCCCCGAATGATACGAGGAGCAAGCAGATAAAGATATTGGAAAAGGTATTGGTAGCGAACTCCTTGGTAAATTCGTGTGTTACCGAGTTTCCGGCTTCATCCTGAATGACCACGGAGTAGCTTCCGAAATCACCGTTGCTGAGCAACTCAAGAACAGTCTCGGAATTACCCTCAACGATATACGTCGAAACAAGCGCCCCGTTTTTATAAACGTAGATCATATCTCCGTTTTTCAATCCTTCAAGGGTTACGTTGTTTCTTGTTACGCTTCCGTTTTCCGCGCCGACAAGCAAGGCCTCGGGCGGAACGTTGTCTACGTTAAGCGTAAAATAACAGATCTGATTGCTTGCCGTATGAAGCAGCTCGATCTCATATACTCCGTCGGTAGAGAAGGTATAGCTTTGAGAACCGTTTTCATTCAAGACCACATTACTTACCAGCGACACTCTGTGTCCGTCCGTGATGTACCAGATCTGCGAGAAGGAATATCCGTCGGGAACGGTAAACGTAAAGCTCTGCTTTGCCTTGGAGTATATGGTAAATTCAAAATACGATACGTTTCCAATGCGGTCGGTAAGCGTTACGACGTAGTGTCCGTCCTCCGTGAAGCTTCTCGTTTCGGTGACGTATGCTTCACCGTTCCTTGTGGCGGTAAAGGTAAGCTCCTCGTCGGGGGAAAGGGAGACCTTTGAGGAAACCACAGCGCCATTATACAGAACGAATCCGTCGCTTGCCATATCATATAGCACCCTGGAATCCTTTACCATAATACGCGTGGAGGTATTTCCCGCATAGTCGGTGAACACAAGGGTGTATTCGCCGTCCTCGGTAAATACCGTGGATTGATCGAATGGGATTGCGGAATCGCCGTTCAAGGAATAGGTTGCGGTGATCCGATCCCCCCACGTCATTGAGAAATCACTCTTTACAAATAACGTGCCACCATGTGTAACAGTATCCGCATTTTCCGCAACGAATGATTCGGGAACGTAACGGTAGAGATGAATCCTGATCTCATAGCTGTTTCCGTAATCGTCAACGTAGCAGAGAACGTAAGATTGCTCTGCCCCCCCAAGATTTGAGGGAAGGGTGAAGGTGTACTTGCCGTTTGTGAAGCTTGCTATTGCTCCGTCAATCATCAGCAAATATTTTTCCGAGGTGTTGATAAAGGTCAATTCGTAATTCGACCACGCGCCGTTTTGCAGGGCAAACTCAAAATCGTATGCCGACGGTTTTGTTGCGTCCTGCGTTTGACGGTTGATTGAGAGCAAGGGCTTTCGGGATATCCTTACGGTCTCTACGTGCAGGTTTCCGTAGGCATCGCAGAACCATACCTCATACTCTCCGTCCTCTTTTCCGATACTACCGTTAAAGGTAGCTTCACTGTATTCCGTTGGGATTACGTTGATCAGATCGTAGAGCACCGCAAATTCATTTGTACCAACCTTGCGGAACGCAACGTATTTGATGCCGTTCGCTTCAATCCTTGCCTTATCAAGACTTAATGCTCCGTTGGTATAATTCTCTTCCCTCTTTAATGCATTTTCGTTAAATCCCGTAAGGAATCCGTCGTACGTAAGCGTTTCGGGTTCTTTGATCGATACGGAAAGAATATATACGTTTCCGCTCTCGTCACTTACCGTAACGGTGTATTCTCCAACCTCCGTCAAGGAAAATCCAAGATATCCGTTTTCTTCTGTTATCTCAACGTCAAACGCCACACCGTTCTTTAAGCAAACAACGGTTGCTCTTGTATCCCATATGACGATATTCACTGATTTGTTGGAGAAGATCGAATATGTATCGGGGATATTCAGCGTTTGTGTGCGGTTGTCTATCTTGTCGTACTCAATATGTACGTCAAGCGAGAGTTTAAAGCTTAGCGCAACGTAGATTACTCGTTCATTTCCGTATTTGTTGGTAGCAAGGATCTTGTAATATCCTTCCTTTTCGAGAGAAGATATTGCTCCCTGACCGTAGAGAACGATTTTTTCTGCGTTCGCAAAGCTCTCCGTATAGGTTGCGGAGTAATACGCGACGATTTCGACGGTATCCTCGGATATGGAAGAGCTTTCCAAGGTCAGCTTTTGATTGCTTCCTACAAAGCCGTTATAGGAGAGATCCAGCTTCGTACCGTCCTCGCGGGAAATTTCCATTTCGGAAACCTTGTCAGACCGTTCGATCTGAACGACCACGGGGCTGTGACCGGTAAAATCGGAAATGCGAAGCTGCCACAGCTCATACGTTTTTTCGCATTTTGGAAGGATCAACGTCAGAACACCGTTTTGATACGTATAGTTGATAACGATATCTCCGTCAAAGATCTTTCCGCTTGACGCCAAGTCGATCTCTCCGTTTTCGATAACGATAGACTCTCCGGTTGCTGCATCAAAGGCATAAATGAGCAGAGCTGCCTTCCCGTCCTTTACCTCATATTCAAGGTTATAGAGGAAGCTCTTGCTGCCATCCGTATAGTACAATGCCAGAAGAGCATTTTCCTTTAAGATGAGCTGTGTTTCCTTACCCACATAGAGTGTTTGCGTATATCTGTTTCCGTCGATATATTTTTCGGACTCATAGTCGACCGTTTGTTCCTTGCCACCGATCATAAGATTGAAATCAATATGATCGGTCAATGTAAACGCAAAAGTAGACTTGTTTCCGAAAAGGTCCTCTGCCTCAAATACGTAATTTCCGTTTTCGGGAAGCGTCAGGCTTCCGACAGAAGGATTCACGGTGATCTTTTCACCGCCGTTGAAGGAATACGAGATACTTGCGACCCTGGTTTCGTCTGTCCAAGAGATCACTGCGCTGTCTCCAACGGCACTCTCACCGCTGTAAAAGATACTGCTTGCGGTGTTTCCTGTGGGGGTAAACAGAACGTTATCTCTTGCGCCCGTCTGGTCGTTATACGTATATTCCTTGGCAAGCACCGAACCGCTTATGACAGGTGCATCCTTGTCCACGATACAGGTAACATGGATATATACGTCGGGATCGTTTTTGTAGAAGATCTTTAACGTCCAATTTTTTGAAGTGCTTTTTATATCAATATTTGTAGTAGAAAGGATAGAGCTCTTGTATTCAGGCTCACCGCCTATAAACTCAAAAGCATATCCGCTGCTTACGGGATAAGATATCCTGATGTTTGCCGACGTGGAGACGGTAAATAGCTGGTTATCCTCGCTGACAACGCTTGAAAGCTTGTTCTTGTCTTCCGAATTTACAGTGATCGTCTCATATAATGAAGTTCCCTCTTTCTTTTCACGCGAGAAAGTGACTACGGGGAGATCACGTCTGAATGTAAAGGTCTCATTTACGAAGTTTCCGTAAACGTCCTCAAACTCAATTTGGTAAACTCCGCTTTGAGAGAACGTCATACTCTGCGAGTAGGTTTCGTCAGACAAAAGCATATTATCGCGCCATACCTTAAACGTTCCCGGCATAATGTCTGCAGGAGCTCGGTTTGACGTGACCGTCAGTCCCGATGTGCTGACCTTTCCCGTAACATTGATGTCCTCGGTGTTGATCTTGATGGTCTGCACGACCATATTACCGAGACGGTCGCAGGCGTATATTTTATAGATTCCCGTGCTTAGCTCGTATTTGGCTCTGTTGAGGTCGGTCATCGTCATAAACGCATGCTCACCGCCGCCAAGAGAGCTATAAAGAATGTAAAAATATGCCCATCTGTCGCGCTCTACGGGAAGACCGCCGGAAACGCTGTTCAAAAGCTCTTTTACTGTGAATTTAGAAGCTCGAAGCGTTCCGCCCGAGGTGTCGGACGTGATATATCCCGCTTTGGTTGCTCCGTCCACCGTAAGATCATAGGATATTACGGGAGCGTCCAGATCCACGTAAACGAGATACGTCATATATCCGTTTCCAAACTCGCAGATCTCGTACAATCCCGATGCCTTCAGCTTATCCTTGAAGGACTCGCCGTTTGCCAGCGGCAACCATTCCTCCGTGCCGTGTTGTCTGTAATATACAAATCCGTGCTGTAAGCTGTCAATACTGAATTTGTAGTTCGCAACAAGAGGTATCTGCAGCTCGTTGTAGGTAATGAAGCTATCATAGATGCTATTATCCGCCGAGATGGTTATATCGTAACTGTAAATTTCTTGATAAGAAAGTGCTTCGGTTAAGATTCCGCGGGCATCGTAATAGGGCTCGCTATAAGAATTGACATACCCCTTTGACGTGTTGTTTGCCGTCAGATAGATACGGTTATCGCCGTTGTAATTACAGATCAGCTTTGCGTTGCGGTCGATCGCTGCATTCAACGCAGGGGTCAGAACCGGATCAATCGCCGTTACCCTTTCGTTTGAGTAAAAATAATATACCCAATGCTCTTCGTTGTTTGAGTCAAGCGTCCAAGCATTGCTCTTATATCGAAGCCACGTTTGGCCTACAGCTACTACCTTATCCTTATCGGATTCCGCTTTTCTGTAATTACTGATCCAGCCACCCTCCAGATTGTTTTTTTCAACCTCGTCGTCGATATACTCGATGACGATATCCTGCTTTTCAAAGAACTTTGCGTAGTCAAGCGCCTTATCCTTGCCGGAAAAGATCGGCTTGAGATTTGTTCCCACATAGTAGCTTCCGCTTCGGTTATTTCCCGAATAGAAGGTAGCCGTGGAAAGCTGCCATACTTCATTGATCAGCAATCGGTTGGGAGCATAGAGCTTTTGATAGTTTGGCGAATTCACCTCTTTGCTCGTAACGTAAAAATTGATTACGTTAGATCCGCGCTCACCGTTGAGCTTGAAGACGATCTCGATGTATCCTTGAACGTTTTCGTTCAGCGTCAAATAATACGTCTTATTGCCATTGTCAGCGCTTCCGCGGATTCCGTTTTCGTCAAGCTTGTCGGTGATGTCAACGCCGTTGTATTTCAGAGAATCCATCACCCACGTATTACTACCCGATTCCGAGTGAGAAAACTTCAGTGTTTTATCATTATAATAAATCTGTTTTCCTTTTATAGAGATATCCGATGCGGTATCGAGCGATGCGGCAAAGGTGTTTCGGTTATCAAACATCAACGCATCTGCAAATTGATAAATATCGCTTTGATTTCCAAGCTTATCAACAGCGTAAAATTCAATAACATACGCATCGTAGGCATCTGCGGCAAGGTCAAGCATTGACGACAGCACTTTGATCTCCGCCGTGTCGCCCGTAATGCTTAACAGATTGCTCGGCGAGGCGCTGTCATATACAAGAAGCTCATCGACTCCGCCTGCAAGCCCCTTGTCCTCGTCCGTGTGTCGCGCCTTCATATATACCTTGTCCACACCGATCGAAACGTCGGAAATGTTGAAAAGTAACGTGTGCTCCTTTAGGTATTTTTGCGCGTGATCACCGTTAGTCAGACGAAGGTTGGAAATCGTAGGCGATTGATTGTCAAAGGAGAACGGACCGACGGTCTGGAAGCTTTGATTGCCGGAGACGCTCGTTACTCTTATGTGAGCGTAATACACTCCCGTCAGGCCTTTCTTTTCTATGCTGACAGTGGTTTTGTCGTCGCCGTCTGCCGAAAACGTTACACTCGACCAAGCATCCGATGCAGTTGGCGGAGCTTCTTCCTTTGTCCACGCAACCTCTATTTTACCTTTGTTCGTGATATCGGCAACGGTTACGTTGAACGAAGCCGACTTTACCGTTCCGGAGTTGCCTACAATATTTTGTACAGTAATGTCGGGAGTTCTGGTGTCTACCGTGCAGGCAAGCGTTTGTCCTTTCACCTTGGAATCCTCGAGATTCCACATATTGTTCTTATTCGCCTTGTTCCAGAACAGATCGACAACCGTGTTGTTGTAATCCTCGTTGGAAAAGCCTATAAGCTCAATTTTGCTTCCGTAAATCTCACGGTCTTCAGGTAATACCATAGAAAAAATCAAGGTATCGGTCATATTACCACCGCAATAGGTAAAATAGTTTGCGGTAGAATCTCCGATTTTTGCCTGAATTTGAAGCGGATGCGCATCATTGTGTGCGATCTGCATAGGACGGTCAAAGAGTATGGTCAAATACACCGTATCTCCCGCTCCGTATGCCCTGTCCTCTATATGATAGGAACGAACGGATACATCTTGGGAGTTCGCGAGAATGACCGAGTATTTCATCGTCACCGGCTTTTCGGATTTGTTCCATGCCGCATCTTCCTTGTTATAAAAGCTGTATTTATACAGACTCCTATCCCAATAACGCGCTCGGATATAGTCGCCGTCATAGGAAGTTCCTCTATGATAAGCGGCAGCCGTGGCGTTTTCCTGCTCGGCAATCAACTCATGTGCAACGTCCCAATTGAAGGTAAATCCGTCTCGGTAGTTCTTGTCACCGTAATCGTTATACGCCACCTGGGTTCCGGTTTGTTCATCAAAGTACTCCCAGATTTTAAAGGTCAAGCCTGCCCGCTGACCTGCTACGTTCTGTTTTGACGTAACATAGCACTGACCGTTAAAATAAACGTCCACGCCGTAATGGAAATCACCAAGCAAAGCGTTTAAGGAACGAGAATTTTGCGCCTTCAGTACGGAATACGGATCGATGACACCGGTAACGGTCTCTTGATGGCCAACCGTATAAGAAATGGTGCCGGAGGCATATTGCTTTGCCATATCGGTATACACGTAAGAATTTGGCAAAGTACCCGTTCCGCCTCCGTAATTCTGCCCCTGACTGTTTTTGGACACTTCAAGCGTATATCCGTTCCTTGGAAGCACCTGTGCGCGGAGGGTATCCGCGCCGCTCTGCTTTTTGGCATTGGTGATCTCGGTGATGCGCAAGCCAAATTCTTTGGTATAGATCACACCCGTTTCGGTCACCTTGGTCGCATAGCCTTCATGTCGGTATACCGTCACGGTTCCCGTAGCGGTGGGATTTTGCGCCGTCAAGGTTACGGTGTTATCAACACCCGCATATTCCCTTTGAATACCATAGGCAGAGACTTGAGCAGAGATATCAAAGCTCTGTACTCTTACCGTAACAGGTGCGGTGATCGTACCGCTTGCCGTTACGGTATAGCTCATCGTGTATGAGCTTGCCGTTGCGCTTGCGTTCTTATACGGTGTAGCCACACCGTCAGTTACAGTAACCGTGCTCGTATCCCACGCAAGACTGACAGTCGGGGTGGTTGCCTCATTTATGGCTTCGGCAGCCGAGGCGATTAACGGAAATACGCTCGCGGCAAAAGGAACAAGCATGACGAAAACCATCACAAAGGACAAAATACGCTTACATATTAAGTTTTTATGTTGTTTCATTCTGTCCTCCCGATTCATTAGAATTTTCTTCTTCCTCCAAAGATACTGTCTCATCTTCGAGCACTACCGTCTTTTCTTCGGCGATATCGGTTTCTTCCTCAAGTTTAACCGTTTCTTCCTCTTCGGTGATTTCGGTCTCTTCCTCAAGTTTAACCGCTTTTTCCTCTTCGGTGATTTCGGTCTCTTCCTCAGGTTCAACCGTTTCTTCTTCTAATTCTTCAAGCTCCTCAGGAAGTATCTCATCGGGGCGCAAAACAAATCTGTTCCGACGTGCAATGTTATAGAATACTTCCTCTTCCTCAAACAGTCTGCCCTCAATATCGTCGGTATCCATCTTGCCCATTTGATAAAGAGGAGATTTATAGCTCGGTGTAAACTGTGTTTTGAGCGGATAGTTTCCGAAGGTTACCACCAGGGAGTTGCCCGAAGAGAATTTGTTATTAAGCTTTTGAAGCTCGGACGGGTAGATCAGCGGACGGGTCTGCATGCTTTCGCTGACATTGACGTCTCCGCCCTTCTTGTTGCCCGACGTGGATTTCGTGAGCACCGTTACGTTTCCGCAAAGCTCACTGTATTCCTTACAGGTTCCCATGTCGTTGGAGCCGATAAACATCTTGATACCGCAGTTACCCTTGACGATGTCGGCAACGGTATCTCCGTAAACGTTGTTGAGCTGTACGTAGGACTGCACCACCATGTTGAACCAGATCTTTCGGCTTCGTCCGACGGTGATCATCTTATCAAACTTTTCGATCTTCGGCATATTACCGAACTCGTCGAGGATGTAGTACACGTTTCTCGGTAGCGATAGATCCTCATAGGACGATGCCACCTTGATAAGCGATTTGTAAACGTTGGTGAGGAATATAGATGCCAGACCGTGTCTCGTATCCTTCTCGTCGGGTATCTTGACGAAAAGCGCCGTAGGACGCTCTGCAAGATCGGACGTTTTGAAATCCGATGAGCTGGTCAGCGCGCATATTCCCGTATCGTTGAATATCGAGAGCTTTTCAAGAAGAACGCTCATATAGGACGAACGAGTCTTGTCGGGGGCGCCAAGCACCTGCTTGGAAACCGCCACCGCCTTGGACAAGGGATCTCTTCCTTGAAAATACTCGCGAAGCTCACGGTATTCATCGTTGGAATTCTGTAATATTTTCGATGCGTTGAACAGATTGAACTTTTCCTTTGTCATTCCAAGCCTGGGATCGGCGCTATCTTCCAGCATTGCAAGAAGAACGCCCATGGTGATCGATCTTGCGCCCTTTTCCCACATAGGATCGTTCTGATTCTGAACGGGAACGAGAACACTTACAAGGTCGTTCATATCCTCGTACATCTCGTCAAAGGTCTGTGTGCGGAAGATCTTCACTTCCTTTACGAGGCGCTCCATATCGGTGTACGCCTTCCCCTTAAACTCAAACCAAGCGTCGCCGTATTCCTCGGGCTTTGCTGTGAGAGTAAGTCCGCTTTCCTCTACGTTTTCGTTCTCGTGCTGAAAAGCTGCGCGCTCCGCACCGAGATATTCCTGATAAGCGTCCCAAAGCGGCTCTAAGGGATTCCATCTGTATGAGTGGTAAGCATCGCGAAGGTCAAGCACCTTTACGTCATAGCCTCTGTCCTTGAGGAACTTTGAATGCAGTGAGAAAAGCTCACCCTTAGGGTCGGTCATGATCATAGACGAGCCTGCGCCCGATGCGCCGAGAAGCTGGATCATCGGGTTAATAAAGGTGGTCGTTTTACCCGAACCCGTACTACCGATGATCAGTCCGTGACAGGGGGAATTGAAGGTGATCTTCATATCCTTCTTGCCATCGTACAACGCGCGGATCGGTACGCCGTCCTTTTTCATACCCTCAAGGTCGCTGTATCTGCACGAGTTGAATATCTTATCTCTTTCCGCGTCGGTCATCCAACGGGAGTTTTCAAGGTTTGCCTCAATCTGATTGAGCTTACCCTTGTTACCCGTCAGCGTTGCGATCAGGTCCCCGATCTCAGCGCGGTTTACAAATCCGTAATACCCTACTACAAGGGTAATGGCGAAAAGAGCAAAGATGGTATAAAACAATTTGTCACCGGCAAAGCTTGTGAAAATTCTTTGCCAATTCATATCCTCAAAATTAAATTTCGAAGATATGATAGCGTAAGTTAAAAGAGAAAAGATAGCACCCACAATGGCAAATGAATATACGGTCATCAAAACCTTATTCAATGCGGCAGATAACAGAGCTAGTAGGTCGGATAATATGATCGACAGCAAGGATATTACAAATATTGTCAGTGATGCGATCATCCACGGCTCAAATACAAACGTGCCGCAGACAAGTATCACGCCCACAAGCGCCAATCCAAGGGAAATGGCAAGTCCGATTCCCGCACGGATCCCTAATGATGCCAGCTTTGCTCCTATTCCTTCTGATTTTTTGTTATTTTTCATTGGAAGTTATCCTTTGAGTATTATTTTTCGAGATCGGGGCCTTCTTGAACCTTCTGTTCCTTTTCGATCTCTTTTTCCTTTACGGAAGTCTCGCGGACCGTTTCTGTCTTTTCCACGGGCTTGTGAATCTTATCTCCGAGGTCCAGCTGCTTCTTAGCATTGGTACGCTCAAGCCTTTCGGCTTCTTTTTCTTTTTTTAACTGATCGTATGTTTTGTATGACTGAGACGCACGTTCATTGACTTCCTTTTCTTTCTCACGTCTTCTATCCCACTCACCCTTTATGTAGGGATGTATGTCCTTTTCGATAGAAGCCAGAGCCTTCTTTTCCTTAGCGGTCATGGTAAGATCCTTATCCTGAAATTCCTTGAGCACGTAATATTGCGTTTCCATTTTAGCCTGCTTATAGGACTGCGGGAGTTCTTTGAGATTCTGGTTGATTCTTTTCATTTCGGCTCTGCATCTTTTGTTAAAGAGTCTGCCGAAAAATCCGTATTTCTTTTTCAGAGCTTCCTTTTCTTCCTTGAACTCGTTTTCTCTTGCAGAAATCGCGTCAAGTTTATTCTGGTAATCGGCTTCGCGGCGGCTGTATATGCTTAATTTATACTGCTTCAGATCTTCACCTTCTAATTTGAATGCTGCCAGATCCAGGTTGAATTCGCCATTCTTAATTTTAAATTGCTTTTCCTTAATTGTTATCTTTGCCATGGTTTTTTCTCACTTTCGTTTATATTTTGTATTATTTTTGTAGGCTGTACCTATATTATATTTCGATGTCCTTTTCTTCTAAGGTCTTTTGCTCTTTTGCGATCGTATTTTCCTTTACCGTCTCTTCCTTTATGGGCTGCTCCACGGTTTTGTGATTGTGGATCCGCGCCCCCAGATCAAGTTGGGTCGTAGTAGGAACATTTTTCTCGGTTCCCTGCGGCTTTTCCATCTCCGTCTCACCGAAAGTTCTGTTGTACTCCTCGATCTTGCGCTTTTCCTCGGCTCTTTCCTTGTCCCACTTTTGCAGGTCGCCCGTTTTTGTAGCTTCCTTGGTAAGGGATTTAAGCTCGTTTGCCTCCGATCTCGTCATAGCAAGACCTTTTTCCTGATAGGTCTTGAGAATATCGTATCTTGCCTTGTCCTGCTCGGACTTGTATGCCTTGCGGAGACCGTCGATCTTTTGGTCTATTTCCTTTGCGGACACCCTATACTTGCTGCTGAACACTCTGGTAAAGAAGCCGTGCTGCTTTTTCAGTGCGTCCTTCTGTTCACTGAGCGCGTCCAGCTTGAGCTTGAATTCGTCTCTCGTATATTCAAGCTTCTCCATCCTTCTGTTATTGATGTCGGTCTTGTACGCCTCAAGGTCTTCCTTATCCAAGCCGCGGGCCATTTGCTTGAGCGTGTATTCGCGTGCTGCCTGTCTTTCGTTTTCGATCTGGATCTGGAATTGAGGCTGCACAAGCGGTTTGACTCGCTCCAGATAGGAACGCGTAAGAAAACTGTTCTCACGTGCAGCTCTTGCCGCCTCCCTCTGCTCCTTGGTAAATCTGGTGGTATCATCCGACCAGATAGGGGACATATCGAACGACAACGCCATTTGTTGATTGCTGATCGGAACAAATGAGAAATCGCCCTTATCAAGCTGCTTTGCTCTCAGATCCATACGATCTCTGAGCTCCGGATTGTCGAGGTATCTTTGCTTTGCGTTATCGTATGCGGTTTTGACCGCCTCAACGTATTTTGCTTCGTTCTCGGGAGAATTTTTGGTTACGCAATTGCGGAGCGCGTCGATGATCGCACGGTTTTCCTCCAGCTCCAGCTTTTGGATCTCCATTTCGGGAGTTACGGGACGGTCTCCCCAATACATCTTGATCCTATGCTCTGCGTTCTCAAATTTATCCTCAAGATCACGGAGCTCTTCCTGCGCCTTTTTATCTCTTGCCAGGGAATAAGCCTCTCTGTGCTCTCTGGGGATCGTTCTCAGCTCTGCACATCCGTATTTATCGAGGACGTAATTCTGCTGATCGAGGGAAGTCATCTCCGAAAAGGACTTGCCCTCATACGTACCCTCGTGATACTCCAGCTTCATTACCTCAAGATACTCGGGCGAATCAAGATAGTCCTTGACCTCGGGATGATCGTAGATGTATTGCTCTAACTTGTGGAAGCGGTCAAGCGCCACGTTATAACGCTTGTGAAGATCATCCTTCTTATTGATCAAGCGCTTGAGGTTTTCCTTATCGTACTCATACTGAGAGATCTTTTCCTTAGGACGCTTGAAATGCGCAACGGCTTCCGCATCGGTCATAATTTTATAGTGTCTTGCGGCGCCCTTCCAGTTATCGCCCGCTGTTTCAAGGTTCTTGGCGCTTTCACGGTACACCGCAAGCACCGAGCTTTGCGTTTTGAACTTTTCTCTTATTTCGATCAAAGAGCTTGCATACTGATCAAGTGCTTTGCTATCATAAAAAATCGGAGATACGTCCTTTTTATGGAAATTAAAGCTTACGCCAAATCCTCCTCTTCCGCCGCTTCTGTATAAAGCAAGGTTTCTGTTGAGCGACTTTTTGATCTGATCGGCGTTTTTATGATAATTGGTGAACAGCGCATCATCTCTGGCTTGGGAGATATAATATTCAACGTCTAGGATCTTTTGCACAAAGTAGCTCTTGGTTGCGCGATCCATATAGGTCTCGAAGGAGGTTTTTTGATCAAGGACGGATCTTTCCTCTGCCGTGATCTGCTGACCTGCCTGCTCCTTTGCCATAATTTCCGCTCTTCTTGCCTTCACGGTAAGGTGATCGGTAAATATATTCTGAAGACGCTGTACCTGATCGGCGGACTGAATCCGGTTGAATACGTCATCTTGCCGGAATAGGGAAATAATATCTCGGGTAAGAGCTTGGTTATTGAGAACCTCAGCGTATCCCGATTTATCAATGCTCTGTACGTAGTTGAACATCTCCTGTTCAACCTCTCCCTGCAGCAATTCAGCAACCTGATTGCGGTAATTTACATTGTCCTCCTTGCCAATCGCCATCGCCTCGTTTATTTCGTCTCTTAACGTCTTGCCTTGATCGTTTACCTTGGCGTCGAAGTTCACCTTGTTGTGCGGATCGTATCCCTTTTTTGCCATATTCTCTTTCTCCCTTTTACCAAATTTCCTTGTCAAGCTCGGAGGTATTCTTTTGTATCTCCGTTACCTTCTCTTTCTCAAAGGTGGGCACTGCAGCTTCCTTGGGCGCGTGTATCCTGTCTCCGAGATCAAGCTGCGTTTGCTTCGCCCCCTTCTTTTCCTCAATGACCTCTACGGGAAAATCCAGGTCTTCCTGAATTTTTTCGGTGGGCATAATATTCTTTTTCCATTCCTCAAGCGTTGTCAGAGGGGGATGCTTTAACTTATTTTCCAGAGTGTCAGGCAAAAGCGCAAGCCCCTCGTTGTATTCCTTCGCAGTTTTTTGGAGCTCGCGGTTAAGCGCCATTTTCTTGAATGGGTGAAACCCTTTCAGGTCTTGCTTTGCCTGTAATGCCTCATAATACGTTTTCTCTTTTGCCATAAGCCCGTGCTCAAGAAGACGCTCGGTCATTTCCTTGGGGACCTCTATGAAAGCAAGAGAATCTTTCGCGCAATTCAACAGCCCTTTGTGAGCCTGCATCATGAGCTTTTTGTTATCAAGTCTTAAGAACGCATCGCGCGCCTGCATAAGATAGGAGTTCTGTTTGTGGTTGGTCAGCTTCAGCTGCGATGCCTGCTCCATCTCCTTTGCCAAGGTGCAAAGCTTTTTCTCCTCTTCGGTAAGCACGCCACTCTTCTCATAGGCTTCGTATTTGCCAACGGTCGCCTGTGCAGACAGATACTGTGAGGTCAGCTGATAGCTCTCTTCATTTTGCTTGAGAATATCAACCATCATAGCCGCATAAGAGGACTGTGGAGCCATCTTGATATACTTCTCCATCGCCTTTTTTTGCGCATCGATCTTTTTTCTTTCCTCGGCAAGCTGCTTTGCCACAGCAGAGTCATATTTTGCATCTATTGTTCGACGTATGCTTACCGCCTTTTTACCCGGACGAACGTTACTGTTGTTAAGGGCAGAGGTAAACGCGCTTTTCGCCTGCTCAAAGCGTTTATCAGAGCTTGCAATCATTTTTTCACAAATCAAATGAACGTTAGGAAAAAAATCCATACGGTCAGACTCTAAGGTAATATCATTTACAAGTCGTTTTGCGTTTTCCGGCAGTTTTCCTCTTTCTTCGTAAAGTCCGTGTCGAACAAACTCGGTTCTTTGCAAAATGGTCATACTTTCCATTCCCTCGAAATCGAGAGTAAATCGTCCCATTTTCAGATCATTTCGCATTCTCGCAATATCTTCATCAACAGTAGTTTGATTTTTATTGTCATTAGTTGAATTCATGATTCCAATTCTCCAATTCCAAATATATTTTTGGACAGTATAAGTCTATCACAAAAAATCATCTGCACCGTTTTTTGTGGTGAACGGATATTTTTTTGTGGTGAACAGACAAAAAGCAAAAGACCCTCTTTACGAAAGAGAGTCTTTAATGGAAACAATATATATAATAGGATAGGTTTACTTGTCCATAATGATCAGAGCTGTAAAAACTCCGTCGTGTGCGGAGAATCGGCAAATGCCGTTATACTTTTCAACGGTGGAACGAATGCTTCTCACTCCAATGCTTGCAAGCGAGTCGGGTATCTCGTCAAAATCAAGACCTCTCTTGCAGGAATTTTTACAGTTTACCACAAGCCTTCCGCTTTTGTGATAGATTTCAACGGAAAGTGTGGGGGCTTTTGCCTTGGAGCTTTGAGCGCCGTGAATAGCATTTTCCAACACGTTGCCCATAATCGTGACAAGATCGGACGTAGATGCCTTCAATTCTTTTTTTGCACTTGCCTTTATCTCCATCGGAATACATACCGCCGATGCCTTGTTAGCATAGACCGACAAAATGTTGTTGATCGCATCGTTTTCGCAAAATACCATCTGACGAAGATTGTCAATACTCTCGGTTCGCTCCTCAAGATACTGAATAATCTTTTCCATCTCTCCGTTTCGGGCATAGGACAAAAGCATTCCGTAATGCTGCCGCTGGTCGTGTCTTGTCCGTCTTGCCGTTTCCACTTCTTTTTCCTGCGACTTCACTTGGGAGAGCAAAAGCTCGTTGTGCAATAAGCTTCGTTTTTCACGTTCTGCCACCGCCATATTTTTGATACTGATAAATATGATAGGATATACCGAAACAATGGCAATAACCAAGGTGAGAAAAGCAATAAAATACGGGTTCCTTACGTTTTCTATCCTGTTGGGAAATACTGAGGATGAAACGACAGCAAGTAAAAACACCGCATCCGCAAAGACCAAAAGCCACCAGCTTTTAATTGACTCGGATAGGTTATTCCAAAACAGTGGGCATACTTTTTTGAGAAAAATAAACACCACTACAAATAACAGAACGATCCGTATCAGTGAAGCAACTCCCCAATGTAAATTGGGAAAGCTTCCAATGACCGAGGTTGCAATAGCCATATAGATACAGAAAAATACCGAATAGGTGAGGATCGTAAACAAACGTTTAGCGAATTTTCCTTTTGTGGTAATGAAAAACAAAACGTACTGTCCAACGTAAGGAGTGACAAATCCGAATATAAAGCCAAACACCTTGTCGGCGGTCGAGGTCATAGCGGGAATAAACAGCACTGCTTGAACTACACCCCATACGCACCAAATGAGAACGGATGTCCATTTTTTGTATTTTAACGGAGCAGAAAACAATCCGCTCATGACGTGTGCTGTAATAACGGCAACACCGTCAATAACCGCATTCCAAAAATCCATTTTTGCTTACTCCTTTCAAGAAAGATTGGTCTGGGTGCTGAAATAATCAAAATAAGCAGTTTTGAAATCCGCAATTGCGCCTTTTGGAATTGTCAGCTCCTTGTCGCCTGTCATCAACAGCTTGTTTGAGGTGAATTTGACAACGTGTTTCAAATTTATAACGTGAGAGCGTCCCAACTTAAAAAATCCGTTCAAGCCCGAAAGTTGATCGTAAAGCTCTCCCATCGTGATTCTTATATACAAATATTTTTCATTCACCAAGTGGATGCGTTGATAGTTATCGTCTGCCTCGGAAAATATAATATTCTTTGCCAGAACGTTTTGATATCCTCCGTCGATGCGAAGCATGATTCCTTCGGGACGCATCATACCGATCTCGTTCAATGCCTTATCTATGGCAAAGAAAACCGAATCCTTATCATAGGGCTTCAGTATATAGTGAGTTGCGTTCACTCCAAATGCCTGTAACGCAAAATCGGGTGACGACGTTAAAAAGATAATGGGAGACTCCACACCCATGTCACGAAGCTGGGTTGCCACGCTCATTCCCGTAATGCCGGGCATATAAATGTCCAGTATATAGATGGAATATTCCTCGCCCGCCTCAATTTTGTCAAGCAAGGCAGAAGGGGATGAATAGGAGTGAATATCAAATAACAACCCCTTCTCGGTTTCGTATTGCTCTAATATACCTTTTATTTTATCAAGATAGCTTTTCTCATCGTCACATAATGCAATTCGTATCATACAGAGTCCTCCTTTTTCTGATTTACAACAGAGCAGATGTCACCAATATCGCAATCCAAATATTCGCATATACGGAGAATCACCGACAAGGCGACTTCTTCACCCTTGTTCAGCTTGCTCATCGTACCCGTGGCAATCTTCAGATCTCTGCGCATTTGCGCCCTTGTAATATCCTTTTCAATCAGGAGAACCCATAGTTTTTTATAGCTGATACCCATATCTACACCTCGCAAAAGCTAAAGCTTGAATATTCTATATTATATCATACTTTCTTTTGTTTTGCAACCTGTTTGTCTAATGTTTTGATAAAAAGTTGCAACATCTTGAAGCATCAATCCACGTTCTTTGCATATTGTTTGAGCTTTTTTCACGCAGAAGAGAAAAAAGCGGCTGTCTATCCAACCGCTTTGATCTGACCTTCTCGCCGGGGCTTTTCTTTGCCTACTGCACCGCAAATTTTGAGGGCTGACGGTTGTTTTCCGTCAGCCCTAGCTTTTATCATCCCGAAAAATTGGAATTTGTTATTTAAGACACCAAATGAACAACGGTATGTAACAACTTAATAAAACAAGTCGTTGCCAAAGACCGCCGTATCGCAAAACCGTATTTGCAAACTTTTCTTTCTCTCCCATAATGAAAAAGCAGAAGAAAGCGAAAGCCACAATAAAGCTAACAAGTGAGATTACTCCCATAATTATATTGGTAGCTTGAAATTGCAATATTGCCAAGAGTAACGGTACAACGAGTAATGTCATAAATCCGATCGCAGAAGCACCGCCGTGAATTTTGGTCAGTGCATCCTCGTCTTGTTTGTTCTCGTTTAATGGACAGAATCCCGATATAATCTCACAGCCGATGCCGTATATTGCAAGCAATACCCATATTGCTATCATCAAATCGCTACTATTCTCTTTGTACAACTCATAAGGGGCAATACAAAAAGCAATTCCTGATATGATACACCACACATTGTATATCCACCTCACCGGGCTTTGGCGTGAACCAAGGACAGACAGCGCCTTTTCTTTATGACTATAATTCGGATAGAAGCGTGCAAGCACCAACGGAAGTAGATTGTCTGCAAAAAGTGTTATACACCATATAATAATCAATGTTTTCATCTTGTTTTTTATTATCCGTTAGGAAAGATATATCTCCTACAAATTCTTATTTATCGATGCGTTTATTATATCATATTTTTATGAATATTTCAATCGCTTACTTGACATTCACCCGTATTTATGGTATAATCTCTGCGTTGAATATTTGTCACCGGAGGCTGTGTACCGTAGTACCAAAATGCCGGATTAGGTGTCCAAGTGAGCTTGGGTTATTGCATTCGCAAGACCTTAGCTCTATTTTTATTTTCGGAGGTATTTTATGAAAAACACGAAGGTTACTCTTGTTCCGCTTACGGCAGACGACCGTGAGCAATTCATTCTTGACAATCAATGGGCGTTCAAGTATGGCGCGATGATGGAGTTTGGTGAGCGCGATGACCACATTGACGGTGACGGTGAGATCATTTCTCGCAAAACCATCGAAAAATCCATCGACGATGCCAACAACGAGACCTACCGCATCGTTTTGGATGGCAGACGGGTTGGAGGCGTGATTCTGAAGATCAACAAGGAAACGAACCACAACGAGCTGGAGATCCTGTTCGTTTCCCCCGAGGAGCACACCAAGGGCATTGGCTACGGCGCGTGGCAGGAGGTCGAGGCTCTGCACCCCGAAACGAAGGTTTGGGAGACCTGTACTCCCTATTTTGAAAAGCGCAATATTCATTTTTACGTAAACAAGTGCGGCTTTCAAATCGACCAATTTTGGTGTGAGTATTTCACACCCGACCACGAGATGCCCGATGACGATGAGCGTGATCCCGATGAAGGTCCCGACGAAATGTTCCACTTTATCAAGGTGATGAAGCCGTAACCTGTTTTCTTTGTTTCCTCTGACGCAAATTTTGAGGGCTGACGATTGATTTCGTCAGCCCTCGTTCTGTATCATCCCGAAAAATTGGAATTGGCTAATTTATTTTTCAAGAATAAGTTTCCAATTTTTTGCGATTTCTGGAGGCATCATCTTTCCCAAGGCTTCGCCATCACGAGCAAGGTCTTTTTTTCCAAAGTGGAAGAAGAAAAATTCTCCAACGCCATTGTTGTATCCAAGCTGGAATTCGAGTTCTCCCTTGAAATAAGGGAATACCGGTTTTAACTTTTCATCGATTGCCCATACAAATGCTGAGTCGTGATTGGAAATACAACTGATAATCCACTCTTCTTTTTCTGCAAACCATTCCCAAAAAGACTTGGCGGCTTCTTCGTTCATAACCTTTTTAGCAAATAATCCAAACATATTTATTCCTCCTAAACAAATTCTTATTTATCGGTGAGATTATTATATCATAGTTCTGTAACCCTTTCAACCGTTTTGGTGTTTTTCCCTGTCCGATTCGGATATTAAGGATTGATCGGATTGTTAGGTCGTTTTATTCTCCGCTCCTCATTTCATCAGCTCATCGGTCAGACGAAGGATCTCGGGGGCGAGCTTTTTGCGCTTTGCTTTTACAATGGCATTGTAGATGGGATAAGCAAGGCTTGCGAGAATGCCGCCGACGATGCCTACGGTAATGCCGATCACCATAGCTGCATCCCCCGAAATACCAAGGCTGTCTGCAAGCTCTGTCATAACAAGGCTCATTCCAAAGCCGAGAATGAGCGTTCCAATTACACCGAACACGAGCGCGACCGCTTGTGCCGTATTGGTAACACTTGCGTCAAGTCGGCGTAGGCGAGTCATCTTGTCCTCGGCTTCTGTTTGGGCGGTGTATTTATCACGGATGCGCTTCAGCTCTGCCTGCTCACGCGCGGAGTAGGTGTAAGTAAATCCGTTTTGTTCTTGATTATTGTTATCCATTTTCAACCTCTGTTTTTAATTCTCTGAGTTTCTTTGTTCCAACCGCGATCATATAAACCGCTGTAGCAACGATCAATACCGAAATCACGCCGCCTGTCGCTCCGAGCATCCATTTTTGTGCGGTAGCGGTCATCGTTCCATCACCAAAGGTCGTGAGCATCGTGGATTCCAGCGTCAGCATCGACACAAGCGCCGCCGCCAGACTGATCGCTTTGGATGCAGAAAAAGCGGGGCTGTTGTATTTGCGGTATTTCACCACGTTTACGATCGCTACCGTAAACGCCGTGAAGGTATATGCCGCCATCGCGATCGCCGTGATCATATGATGCTCGAAGGTTCTGTTCCAATAGACCATAAAGAAGATGATCAGCGCAAGGGCTGAGTTCATCACAAGAAACACGATGCCGCAGGCGCGGTATTTTTTCAGCTCAATCTGCATTCTCTCGCCCGGAGCGTATCTCGTTGTGTGACGCGCCAGGAAGAAGCGCATCACGCCAAGACAGATATAGTACGCGCCGAGAGAATAGAACCAGAAGGTGTGGTGGTAAAATCCAAGCCACAGCTGAAGGATTCCGTACAAGGCGTTCCACGAAAGCGATCCGTAAAGAGATACGTTCACGCGCAGGCGCGTATCCTCCTGCCATCTTCTTGCATATTTGTTTTCTTGCTTGAAGATCTTAAAAAATTTGATCAAATACGGAATCTTGAAGCACCAAACCGTGAGGGTATAAGCGGCAAGGACATATGAGACGTACGCGATAATCGACTCTGTTCCGATAAATACCATTGAACCGACCAGCAAAACGGTTGCAATCGGAACGAACAATATCATAATCGCGAGATGCGGGAACAGCAGAGCTTTACCGAGTTTCTGCCAATCCATCATTCGCCCTCCTGATCTTGACCGTAAACGTTGTTCCGACACCGACGGCGCTTTCCACGCCGATCTCGCCCTGCATAATATCAACCACACGCTTGACAAGTGCAAGTCCGAGTCCGTTTCCCTGCGTTGCACGCGACGTGTCGCCTTGATAGAACTTTTCAAAGATGTGCGCGCCAACCTCTGCGCTCATTCCGCATCCCGTGTCGGTTACTTTTACGGTGGCGTATGCTTCGTCTGCCGCAAGCGTGAGCGTGACCTTGCCGCCATCCTCGGTGAACTTGAAGGCATTGGAGAAAAGGTTGTTCCAAACGAGCGAAAGAAGCTCCGAGTCGGCAGAAATGATCACATTCTCGGCTATATCGGTTTCGATCTCGATATTCCTTCGCTCCCACGTGCCCTCATATTGCAAAAGACTCTCGCAAAGCTGCTCGCCGAGGTCGAAGGTGGTGGGGTTCGGATAGATCTGCTGATTTTCAAGCCGATTGAGCTTGAGAATGTTCGTCATCATATCGGCAAGACGGCGCGAGGCGTCGGTGATTGCCTTGGCGTATTCCACTCTCTTTTCTTCGGGAAGGTCGGGAGCCTGCAAAAGCGTTCCGTAGTTCTGCATTACGGCAAGGGGCGTGTTCATTTCGTGGGAGACGTTGGCAATAAAATCGGTGCGCAGGGTTTCCACGCTCGAAAGCTCCTCTGCCATCGCGTTGATCGATTCACCGATTTGATTGAAGCCCTCCATTCCCGAGCCGTGCATAAGCCTCACACGGGCAGAAAAATCGCCGTTCATAATTTTCTCTGCAGCATCTGTAATCAGCTTGACCGGCTTATCCACCATCATCCTGCGACGGATAAAATCAACGGTTTTGAAAAGCACGGTGATAATGACAACGTTGAGAAAGGTGATCTTTGCCGCTTCTGCGATGTTTTCGGAGGTATAAACAAGCCCCATTTCCGTTGATAAAACCTTCAAAAAAAGCATCATACAGCAGGAGACCACAAAGCCTACCGACAGAAAGAACAACAGAAAGCTACTGAACTCCCGAAGGAAACCGCGAAAGCTCGGCTTTTTCATTTGATCACCGCCTTATAACCAAGACCGTGGACGGTCTGAATCTCAAAGGAATCGCAATCCGAGAGCTTGGAGCGAAGCTTGGTCATATACACGTCAACCGTGCGAGTGCCCGTCTGTGTATCCACGTCCCAGAACTCGTCCATCAGCTGTGTGCGCGTGAAGGTCTTTTTGGGATAGGAGAGGAGCTTATAAAGAAGATCAAACTCTCTTGCCGTGAGAGGTATTTCCTCACCGTTCAAGGTAGCGCTTCTCTCATCGGCATCCATCACAAAATTACCCACCTCAAGGCGACGGCTGGATGCGATCTTGGAACGGCGAAGAAGCGCGCCAATGCGCAGAAACAGCTCGTCAAGGTCGATGGGCTTGGTCATATAATCGTCGATACCGATGCGGAAGCCTCTCTGCTTGGACGCGAAATCATCACGGGCGGTCATAAACAAAATCGGAATATCGTTGTTGAGGGAGCGCACGGTCTTGGCGAACTCAAAGCCGTCGATATGAGGCATCATAATATCCGAAACAATACAGTCAAAGACCGTCTTGTACATCTCGTCGTATGCGCTTTCCGCATCAAGACAACCGACCGCTTCATATCCGCTGCCGTTAAGAAACGAGCAAACACTGCGGTTCAGATCTCTGTCATCCTCCACAATTAGAATTTTAAACATATTCTTGTCCTCCAAAGGGGGTATTTTGGCTTTTATACGTATAGTATAACATAGAAATGTTAAAGTTTTGTTTGTGTTTTGGTTTTTTGAAAAAAAAAATTACAAGGCAACCGCGTTTTTGTGTTGCCTTGTATCAAAAATCAAACCAAGCTTGTTTTTTTGAGAACCACCTTGCTGATCGCGCCAAGACCGAACGCAAACAATGCGCCGCCTGCCGCACAGAGTGCGACGTTGATTATGGTAGAGCCAAGGGGCGTGATCATAGAGACCATCATAAAGAGGAGCATACCGCCGCCGAGCGAGCCGCAAATCGAGAGCCACGCCTTATGCTTTGCCGCCACGCTGATGAGGGTGAAAATGGAAACGAACACAAGCATCAGGAGTATCTTTGCGAGCATACAAGCAACGAGATTTCCTGCATTCAGTCCGTGAAGGTCAAAGGAAAGCCCCGAGATCGCACCGCCGAGGATTGCGCCTAAAAGATATGCGATCATCATAAACGCTCCGCAAACAAAGCCCGCAAGCGTCTTGGAGAACACGTATTCGCCTCTTTTTGCGCGAACGGTAAAGAGATTTTTGGCGTATCCGCTTCTGAAATCGTCGGATATAAAGAGGCAGGTGAATACGGCAACCGCCATAAACATCATATTGATATTGCACATCATAAAGATCTCGTCGCCGCCGAGAGGCTCCCCGGGAAGCGTACCGATATTCTGCCAGGTATTTTCAGGTCCCTGCATAATTGTTTCCTCTCCCGTTTGCGGATTGACCGAAACAGAACCATCCATCATCGACATCATAACCGTCATCAGAATCGGCATCACAAGCGCACAGACAATCAGGATGTAAAACAATTTGGACTTAAACATTCTGCGAAAATCCACGTTGAGCATACCTTTCAAACGCTTACCAAAGCTGATTTTCTCAAATTTCATTCCATTTTCCATTCTCATCTGCCTCCTTTCATCAGGTCGATATAGTATTCCTCAAGTCCGATCTTGTCGGTCTTGATCTCTGTTACGCAAATACCGTTTTCGTAGAGATACGTTACGATCTCCTCGGGAGTGGTCTGATCGTACACACGGATATAGCCCGCCTCATCCTCTTCCACGCGGGAATATTTGCAGCCGAGAAGCATCTTGGTTCTGTTCATTTCAGCCGACGTAAGCGCAACGTAGGTACGGCAGCTTGCGTCAAGCTCGTCCGCGGTCATTTCCACGATCATTTTTCCGTGACGGATAATGCCGTAGTGTGTTGCTACCTTCTGAAGCTCTCCAAGCAAATGCGAGGAAACAATGATACTGCGCTTTCCGTCCTTGATAATGTCAAGAAACACCTCGCGCATAATTCTCATACCGTCTGCATCCAGACCGTTCAGAGGCTCGTCAAGTACAAGCAATGTGGGATCACCGAGCAGTGCCATCGCAATGCCTACTCTTTGCTTCATACCGAGGGAGCAGTTCTTGTATTGATTGCCTGCCGCACCCTCCATACGAACCGTTTTAAGCACTTTAACAACTTCCTGCTCTGCATTGGGAATGGAAAGATTTGCCGCTTGAAGCATCATATTGTCAAATACGGTAAGCCCCGGAAAGCATCCGGGAGCTTCGATCAAAACACCCATTTTTGCTCTTACGCACTCATCGGTATACTCCTTACCGTAAAGCTTGATTGAGCCACCGCTTACGGGGATCAGTCCGCAGATCATTTTTTCTGTGGTCGATTTTCCCGAGCCGTTCTCCCCGATAAATCCGTAGATCGCGCCCATTGGAACGGTCATATCAAGACCGCACACCGCCTGCTTGGGGCCGAAGTTTTTGGATAAGTTTTTTATTTCAACTGCATTCATTTTTCTGCCCCCCTTTAATAAACGTCGCACTTGTTAAGAAGTTGCGTGCCTGCTACGTTATAGATGACCGCCCAAGCCACCGATACAACAATGCAGATCAGCAAGGATCCGATCCCGCTTGAAAGATTGGCGTTCACCGACGCACCGTAAAGGAAGACGTTGAGAAAGCTTGTGGGAAGCTTTATACTCTCAATGATTGCCGCTGCACCGATGATGAGGATACCCGTGCCGAAGAAGAAGGACGAGGCAACCGAGATGCCGAAATATCTTCTGAATATCACGTTGAGGAAGGTGTAGAGGCTTGCCCAACCGAGCGACATAATAATTTTACCAAGGATAGCAATAATGAGCGAGCCTACGTTCACGTCGGTTTCATATCCTACGAGCAAGCCGCCCACCGTACCGCCAATAAGATACGTAATGCACATACAAGCCATGGCAAAGGCGCACACAAGGCTCTTTGAGATCATATAGTCCTGCTTCTTTGCGTGTGTGGTGAAAAGCTGCTTCACGTATCCGCTCTTATAATCGTGACCGATAAAGATAGACACCATAATCCCGCCAAAGATGAACACCATATTCATATTGGCGTAGTCAGCAATTCCCTCGATGACGTAAAGCGACTTGGAGGCGGCGATGATCTGCCAAACGTTAGAATAAAGAGGCTCCATCGTCTGTCCGTTCTGATCGGGCATCATAGTCATAGCCGATACCATTGCAGGAATGATCGCGGCAATGGCAAGGAAGATGTAAAAGAGGGGCGTGTGAAACAGACGGTAGAAGTCAACGCCGAGCATCCCTTTAATTCTGCGTGCAAAGGTAGGCGATTCAAATTTGATTTCACGTGTTGTATTCATAATTCTGCCTCCTTTTTCGACATCAGCTCGATGTAATATTCTTCAAGACCGATCTTATTTCTTGAAATTTCGCTGACAACGTGACCGTTTTTCATCAAGAAGTCAACGATAGAAGCGGTATCGTCCACGTCATAAATACGGATATATCCTTCTTCCTCTCGCACGTCGGTGTACTGCTTACAAAGAACCGCCTTTGCGCCCTGCATATCCGCGCATTTCAATGAGGTAAAGACCTGCGCTCTCGAATCCATTTCCTCAGCAGATAGCTCCATAATCATCTTGCCTTGACGGATAATTCCGTAATGGGTTGCGATCTTTTCAAGCTCACCGAGGATGTGAGAGGAGATGAGAACGGTACAGCCGTATTTCTTTGTAATATCTACAAGGATCTCACGCATAATTCGCATACCGTCAGTATCAAGACCGTTGATCGGCTCGTCGAGAATGAGAAGCGCGGGTGACCCAAGCAGAGCCATTGCGATACCGATACGCTGCTTCATACCGAGCGAGCAGCTCTTGAATTTGAGATTTGCGTTATCCTCCATACGCACGATCTCAAGCACGCGTCTGATCTCCTCGTCTGCGTTCTCAATCCCGAGATTGATGCACTGCATCATAAGGTTCTGATACACGCTTGATCCGGAGAAACAGCCTGCGTTCTCGATCAGCGCGCCGACTCTCACGCGCACGCCGGGATCGGTATAATCTCTACCGAACAGCTTGATCTCACCTTCGTCGGGAACAAGATGACCGCAGATGAGCTTCTCGGTGGTGGATTTTCCCGAGCCGTTCTCCCCGATGAAGCCGTAGATCGCACCCTGCGGGACGGTCATGTTGAGGTGATCGACCGCAAACATTGAGCGAAAGCTTTTTGAAAGATTTTTGATTTCAATGGCGTTCATTTTCTACTCCTTTGCTTTATATGTAAACGCAACGCGAGCGAGCCGTCCCCTGACGCCTCGCTTACGCTGTTTAGTCTATTATTTCTTCTTTGCCGCATCAATGCGAGCATCGGCTGCCGCTTTCCGCTCGTTCGCCTCGGCGATCTGTGCCTCGCGCTCTGCCTGCATCTTTGCCTGTCTTTGAGAGGGCGTCATCTTTGCTTCCT
>JAZQWH010000191.1:0-2406 GCA_045632205.1 Eubacteriales bacterium | reverse complement strand
GGTTGCGGTCTACGGCTCCACCAGCAACGTCCGTGTCGGCGGAATCGTCGGAAGCCTTGGACGTAACGGCGCAACGGCGATCGACGTTCTCCAGAACTGCGTGAACCTCGGCGACGTAAAGGTTACCACCAATCTCGGCAGTGCCAGCGGTATCGGCGGTGTCATCGGACACATTGAGTCCAAGGCGCACGGTCAGGCTGACGCTGCAAGAGAAGGCGCTACCGCTTCCAATCTCTTCTCTGTTCCTACCTCCACGGCATACGGTCTGGTCGGTAGAAACGACGGATTTTTGAACGGCAAGCCCGCACCCGGCAACTTCAATTACGAGATCGACGGCTCTGATGCATACTTTGAGATGGATCAGAAGGTGACGGGAGAGACGGCTGTCGTAACCGTTTCCAAGACTGCTCTTGACGTGCTTCTTTCCGAGGGCATCGGCTACAAGATGGCACTGACCTACGGCGAGACCGTTAAGGTAGACGTTGCGGATGCAAGCGTTATCGGCAACACCTACGTTTGGAGCTTTGCTGCACTTGACGAGACCGAGGCAACCCTCGTTCTCACCAAGGGTGAGTTTGAAATTACCCCCGCAAAGGCAAGCTGGGCAGGTCTCCTCGCGGCTGAAGATTTCGTCCATGACGATCCCGCAACCGAGGAAATCGAGATTGCTACGGCAGGCGAGCTTGCACTCTTTGCAAAGCGTGTGAATACCTCGAATACCTTCGCAGAGTACGTAATCAAATCGATCGTTCTGACCGATGATATTGACCTTTCCGGTGCGGAGTGGACTCCTATCGTACGTGATCACCACAACAGTTATGCGGGCGTGATCGACGGCGCAGGTCATACGATCAAGGGACTGACGCTGACGGCTGAAAGCTATCTCTACACGCAGGCATTCGTCGGACGTGCGGGCACCAGAACCGTCGGCAAGGACGCAGAGGCTGTTACCTACACGTTTGGAATGAAGAACCTGACCTTCGATGCTCCTGTTATGCGTACTGCTGACTACTATCTGCCCTCCACGCTGACCATTGCTTCCGTTGTTGTCGGCGCTCTCTACGGAGGCACGATCGATAACGTTCACGTCAATGATCTCGACGCAGTTATGGATATCAGCGACGACCGTTGGGTTTCGGGTATTGCAGGCTACGTCAAGAATGCATCGGTCATCAATTCCTCCGTCAGCGGCTCTATCACCGCTACCGGTAATTCCTTCTACGCAGTTGTCGGCGGTGTTGCAGGACGCGCAAGTGTCAGCGAGATCCTCAACAATAAGAGCGACGTGGCGATCTCCGTTACGGTTACCCCTGTTTACGAGAAGGACGAAGCGCCTTACGGAAACGTTACCGTTGGCGGTATCGTCGGTCTTGCACAGTCCGATTACAGCAACGAGGAGGCTCACGTAAACGGCAACACCAATACCGGTGCGATCGACGTTACGGTTGACGGTCTTGTCGCAAAGGTTTCCGTTGCAGGTATCGTTGGCGGTGCGCTTGCAGGCAGAAGTGAAAGTAATTTCAGGGACGGCACGCTGTATATGGATGGCAACGTGAGCCTTGGCGCGGTCAACGTTACGGCTCCCGAGGAGACCGAGTTCGTTACCGCCGCAGGTATCATCGGATTTACAAACTACACCTGGTCCGAGATCACCAATAACCTCGCACTTACCAATGACGTGGCGATCGGCGGTCAGATCGCGGAGGAATTCGTTGAGGAGGAGTTCACACTCATCGACGAGGGCAACGTTGCAGTCGATGCAACCCTCGATATTCTGGCTGATGCGAACATCCGTGTCGATCTCGAAAACAAGGCAAACAGCGGTATCCGCTTCGATACCGAGATTTCCAAGGCTGCTTACGAGGCACTCCTTGCAAATGGCTATACGGTTGAGCTTGGAACCTACATCGCTCCCACCGATCTCTTCAAGGCAAGCTTTGCAAATGCGGCTAAGGTTGTATTTGCTGTAGACGCCGCAAACGGTGTCAACGGCTTTATCGCGGACGATGGAGAGGCACTTACCTTCGGTGCGGCGCTCACCGCAATCAAGGATGCAGGCCGTGAGTTCTCTGCTATGGCATACATCAACATTACCGTTGATAACACCACCTACACCATCTATTCCGACGTTGTAGAGGGTATTACGCTTGCAGAGGTCGCTCAGAACGCACTGGATAGTGATGCGGCATTCTCTACCGCTCAGCGCAACGCAATTGCGGCAATGATCCCCAATGCGTAAGATCACAAAGGAGGAATTTTCAAAATGAAAAAAGCTTATAGAAATCCCGAGCTGGTTGTGATCACGCTTGACGCGGAGGATATTGTAACCGCTTCCAAGCCCGCAACCACCACACCCGGTGGCACCACAGGCGGAGGCATTGGCGGAACCACCGATATCATCACCAC
>JAZQWH010000190.1:0-16395 GCA_045632205.1 Eubacteriales bacterium | reverse complement strand
CGTCCCCAGACGCTGATGGATATTGCAACCATCGCGGTCAAAACCCTGAAGAAGCGCGGTGTACTGCCCGAATTGGACGAGAGCGAGGAGATCAATGCTTGCTCGATCCACGTTACGGCAACCGTCAACGGCGAGGATCAGGATTGGCTCCTGATGTTCAAGAACGAGACACACAACCATCCCACCGAGATCGAGCCCTTCGGCGGTGCGGCAACCTGTATTGGCGGATGTATCCGTGACCCGCTGTCCGGACGTGCATACGTGCATCAGGCAATGCGTGTTACGGGTGCGGGAGATCCGCGCCGCGCAATTGCGGATACGATGGCAGGAAAGCTCCCTCAGAGAAAGCTTTGCCAGACCGCAGCGGCAGGTTATTCCTCCTACGGTAACCAGATCGGTCTTGCAACGGGACACGTTGCAGAGGTTTATCACGACGGATACGTGGCAAAGCGTCTGGAGTGCGGTGCCGTTGTTGCGGCGGCTCCCGCTTACAATGTACGCCGTGAGCGCCCCGAGGCAGGTGACGTCATCATTCTGCTCGGTGGACGTACGGGACGCGACGGTATCGGCGGTGCGACCGGCTCCTCCAAGAGTCATAATATGAAGTCTCTGACGACGATGGCGTCCGAGGTCCAGAAGGGTAATGCACCCGAGGAGAGAAAGATTCAGCGTCTGTTCCGCAACGCGGAGGTAACCCGTCTGATCAAGAGATGTAACGACTTTGGCGCGGGCGGTGTTTCGGTTGCGATCGGTGAGCTTGCAGACGGCTTGCGCATTGATCTGGATGCTGTCAGAAAGAAATACGACGGACTTGACGGAACCGAGCTTGCGATCAGCGAGTCTCAGGAGCGTATGGCAGTTGTCGTTGCCGCAGAGGATGCAGATCGCTTCATCGCATATGCAGAGGCAGAGAACCTTGAGGCATACCGCGTTGCGATCGTTACCGAGGAGGCTCGTATGGTAATGTCCTGGAAGGGACAGACCGTAGCGGATCTCTCCCGTGAATTCCTGAATACGAACGGTGCCGATAAGCACGCGCTCGCAGAGGTTACCGAAAAGGATCTCTCCGTGCTGTCGAAGGCACTGTATGGCAATTTGCGCGAAATGGCAAGCGATCTCAAGACCGCAAGCCGCAGAGGACTTGTGGAGCGCTTCGACGGATCGATCGGAGCAGGCTCTGTGCTGATGCCCTTCGGTGGAAAAACGCAGAGAACGCCCGCACAGGCAATGGCAGCATTGCTTCCCGTTCTGCCTGGTCAGACGACCGATCAGGCGAGTGTAATGTCCTGGGCATTGGATGCGGATCTGATGTCTGTTGATCCTTACGTTGGCGCGCATACCGCAGTTTATCACTCTATGGCGAAGCTGGTAGCGGCAGGTGCAGATTATAAGGCTGCATACCTGACGCTGCAGGAATTCTTTGAAAAGCTTCGCAACGAGCCCGCACGTTGGGGCAAGCCTATGGCAGCGTTGCTTGGTGCAATGGATGCTCAGCTTGAGCTGAACGCAGCCGCAATCGGCGGTAAGGATTCGATGTCGGGTACCTTCCTGGATCTCGACGTTCCTCCCACGCTGATCTCCTTTGCAATCGCTCCCATCAAGGCAGGAGACGTGATTTCTCCCGAGTTCAAGGCGGCGGGACATCCCGTATATCTGTTCGCTCCCAAGAATGAAGCTCCCGAATCCACCAAGGCGGCGTGGGAGGCATTCCACGAGCTTTGCCGTGCAGGCAAGGTCAAGGCGGCTTGGGCTGTTGAGAACGGACTTGCAGAGGCTGTGATGAAGATGTCCTTCGGTAACGAGATCGGCTTTGCTTCGAACGGTGCCGTAAAGGATAATTGGTACAACGGAATGATGCAGGATTTCATCGTTGCAGAGCTTGACGGTGACGTTGCATGCGAATATGCAACCAAGATCGGTGAGACCACCGAGACGGCGGAGATCGTTCTGGATGGCGACCGTGCAACGGTTGCAGAGCTGCTCGCGCTCAACGAGGCAACTCTCGAGGACGTATATCCCACCAAAGCACCCGCTACCGGATCGCTGGAAACCTTTGCGTACAACAAGGGATGCCAGGCAGCGCCCGCCATCAAGTGCGCGCGTCCTAAGGTTCTGATCCCCGTATTCCCGGGTACCAACTGCGAGTATGATTCTGCTCGCGCGGTTGAAGCGGCAGGTGCCGAGGCTGACATCGTTGTCATCCGCAACCTTACCGCAGATGCGGTTGCCAAGAGCGTTGAAACGGTATCGAAGAAGCTTTCCGAGAGCCAGATGGTATTTATTCCCGGCGGATTCTCGGGTGGTGACGAGCCTGACGGTTCTGCAAAATTCATTACCGCTTTCTTCCGTAACCCCGAAATCAAGGAGCAGGTTGCACGCTTGCTCAACGATCGCGACGGCTTGATGCTCGGTATCTGTAACGGATTCCAGGCATTGATCAAGCTCGGTCTTGTTCCGTTCGGAAAGATCATTGACACCGATGAGAATTGTCCTACTCTGACCTATAACGTCATCAGCCGCCACCAGTCTATGATGGTTCGCACTCGCGTGTGCACCAACAAGTCTCCGTGGTTGGCAGGAACGGAGGTTGGACAGGTTTACACTGTGCCGATTTCTCACGGGGAAGGTAGATTCCTTTGCTCCGAGGAGCTGGCTCGTCAGCTGGCAGAAAACGGACAGATCGCAACGCAGTACGTGGATCTTGCGGGCAATCCCACAATGGATACCGCGTTCAACCCCAACGGATCGATCCTCGCGGTTGAGGGTATTACCTCTCCCGACGGAAGAGTTCTCGGTAAGATGGGACACTCCGAGCGTATCGGCGCGAACCTTTATAAGAATGTAGACGGCTTGTATGATATGAAGCTGTTTGCATCCGCTGTAAAATATTTTAAGGGAGAATAAAAATGGCATATTTGTCCGATATTGAAATTGCGCAGTCTGCCAAGATGCAGCCCATTACCGAGATCGCAAAGGCGGCAGGTGTTGGTGAGGAATATCTTGAGCAATACGGCAAGTACAAGGCAAAGATCGATCTGTCGCTTCTCAACGATGCAAACCGTCAGGACGGTAAGCTCATTCTTGTAACGGCGATCACCCCCACTCCCGCAGGAGAGGGTAAGACGACCACCACCATCGGTCTTGCGGACGGTCTCCGCAGAATCGGCAAAAACGTAGCTGTCGCACTTCGCGAGCCTTCCCTTGGTCCCGTTTTCGGTATCAAGGGTGGAGCGGCAGGCGGCGGATATGCGCAGGTCGTTCCTATGGAGGACATCAACCTTCACTTTACGGGTGACTTCCACGCAATCGGTGCGGCGAACAATCTCCTTGCCGCAATGCTGGATAACCACATTTATCAGGGCAACCGCCTCAACATTGATCCTCGCCGCATCACCTGGAAGCGTTGCGTGGATATGAATGACCGTCAGCTGCGCTTTGTAACCGACGGCTTGGGCGGACGCATCAACGGCGTGCCGCGTGAGGATGGCTACGATATTACCGTTGCATCCGAGATTATGGCAGTTTTCTGCCTTGCAAGCTCCATCACAGACCTCAAGGAGCGCCTCTCCAGGATCGTAGTGGCTTACACCTACGATGAGAAGCCCGTAACGGCAGGCGACCTCGGCGCGGTTGGCGCCATGGCGGCACTCCTCAAGGATGCGATCAAGCCCAACCTTGTACAGACGCTGGAGGGAACTCCCGCATTCGTACACGGCGGGCCCTTTGCAAACATTGCTCACGGCTGTAACTCTGTTATCGCAACCAAGATGGCAATGAAGATGGCGGATTATGCGATCACCGAAGCAGGATTCGGCGCAGACCTCGGTGCAGAGAAGTTCCTTGACATCAAGTGCCGTATGGCAGGGCTGAAGCCCTCCGCGGTGGTTGTTGTCGCAACCGTTCGCGCGCTCAAGATGCACGGCGGACTTCCCAAGACCGAGCTTGGCAGTGAGAATCTTGAGGCACTTGAGGCAGGAATTCCGAACCTCCTTCGCCATGTTTCCAACGTTACCAACGTCTATAAGCTCCCTTGTGTCGTTGCAGTCAACCGTTTCCCGACCGATACCGACGCGGAGATCGATCTCGTAATCGAAAAGTGCAAGGCACTGGGCGTGAACGTTGTTCTCTCTACCGTTTGGGCAGAGGGCGGCAAGGGCGGTATGGCGCTCGCTGAGGAGGTCATCAAGCTTTGCGAAAAGCCCAATGATTTCTCCTTCTGCTACGATCTGGACGGAACGATCGAGGATAAGATCCGCGCGATCGTCAAGCGCATTTACGGCGGTGATGACGTTGTGCTTGCTCCTGCAGCGAAGAAGCAGGTTGCACAGCTGACCGCGCTTGGCTTTGACAAGCTTCCCGTATGTATGGCAAAGACGCAGTACAGCTTCTCCGATGATGCAACCAAGCTGGGTGCACCCGAGGGCTTTACCGTAACCGTTCGCAACGTCAAGGTCTCTGCAGGCGCAGGCTTTGTGGTAGCACTTACGGGTGATATTATGACGATGCCCGGATTGCCCAAGGTTCCCGCGGCAGAAAAGATCGACGTCGATGAGGACGGAAAGATCACGGGTCTGTTCTAAGAAAAAACAAGGATCGCACTTCCTTTCGGAGGTGCGATCTTTTTTGTAAAAATATGAAGAAAATGTTTCAGAATTTTGTCAAAAGTGGTTGACAAAACAATTTTTTTGTGCTATTATATACGAGTATTGAATGAAATACCCGCTTCACACGGTCAGGAAAGTGACGGACAGCCGTCTGCCGAAGGAGTAATACTCTCAGGAATTTCCGTAAGGAAATAGGACTAATCGTGCAGGGAACTCTGGAGAATCTCGCAAGAGTGCCGAAGGTGCAAGGCGTAAGCCGAATCTCTCAGGCAAAAGGACAGAGAACAGAACTTTTTTCGTGTACGCATTTTTTGCGGCACGTCTGTTTGTATGGAATCTTTTTTCTTCGGAGCGGTTTTGCCGCTTCTTTTTTGTTTGTGTAAGGGGAATGTCATTCGAAAAAAATTATGAATCATCAGAAAGGATGAAAAAATCATGGCAGTATTGCAAAACATCGTAGATACAGTCAATACCTACCTGTCGGACTACATTCTGTTGTTCCTTCTGGTTGGCGTTGGTCTGTATTTCACCATTCGCACCCGTTTCGTGCAGGTCCGTTGCTTCGGCGAGGGAATGAAGCGCGTATTCGGTGGTATGAAGTTTAACGGCGAGAAGCACGGTAAGTCGGGTATGTCCTCCTTCCAGGCACTCGCAACCGCGATCTCCGCACAGGTCGGTACCGGTAACATCGTCGGTGCCTGCGGTGCGATCCTCGTCGGTGGCCCCGGTGCGATCTTCTGGATGTGGATCATCGCATTCTTCGGAATGGCAACCATTTACGCCGAGGCAGTTCTCGCGCAGAAGACCAAGACGACGACCGAGGATGGCGAGGCACTTGGTGGCCCCGTTTACTACATCCGTCAAGCATTCAAGGGCACGTTTGGTAAGATCCTTGCCGCTTTCTTTGCAATTGCAACGATCCTCGCGCTCGGATTTATGGGTGCAATGGTTCAGTCCAACTCTATCGGTGAGTCCTTCAACACTGCATTCGGTATTCCCGCATGGGTTATGGGTATCATCATTGCGGGTATTGCAGGTCTGATCTTCCTTGGCGGTATTCAGCGTATCGCGTCTGTTTCCGAGAAGATCGTTCCCGTTATGGCGAGCCTTTACATCGTCGGCTCTCTCATTGTAATCTTTGCAAACGTAACCAAGATCCCCGAGGCGTTCGGTCTCATCTTCAAGTATGCGTTCAATCCTACTGCAGTCGTCGGCGGTTCGATCGGTTTTGCGATCAAGCAGGCGATTACGCAGGGTGCAAAGCGCGGTCTGTTCTCCAACGAGGCAGGTATGGGTTCGACTCCTCACGCGCACGCAGTTGCAAAGGTTGACAAGCCCCACGATCAGGGTGTGGTTGCAATGATCGGTGTCTTCATCGATACCTTCGTTGTTCTTACGATGACCGCGCTTGTCGTCATCGTAACGATGTACACCAAGGGTGGTCCGCTTGCAGTAGGTGACACCTCTATTATGGCACCTCTTGCAGGTCTGACCAAGACCAACCTCGCACAGTCTGCATTTGCAAGTGTGTTTGGCGAAACGGTTGGTAACTCCTTCGTTGCAATCTGCCTGCTCTTCTTTGCATTCTCCACGATCATCGGCTGGTACTTCTTTGGTAAGCAGAACATGCTCTACCTCTTCGGTAAGAAGTCTGTTGTTCCTTACACCGTTCTCGCAATGGTGTTCATCGTGCTCGGAACCTTCGCAGGTAACGATCTCGTTTGGGCGCTGACCGATATGTTCAACCAGCTCATGGTTCTGCCTAACGCAATTGCCCTTGTTGTATTGGGCGGTGTCGTTGCGGCAACGGCTAAGGCTGTAAAGCGAAACAAGAAGGATAAATAATAATACACGCAAGCAATGCGGAGATAGGGAAATCCTATCTCCGCATTATTTTTATTTCCTTCACGCGAGAAAAAACAGAAGCAGGAGACTCCATGGGGGATGTCTCCTGCTTTTTTGTAATTATACGTCAATATCCTTCATATATTTGCTTCCGTGCTCGGTGATGAACTGCTTGCGGGCAGGGAGATTGTCACCGAGGAGCGTATCAAACATCAGCTCCGTTTGCGCGGCATCGGTAGGAGATACCGAAATTAAGCGGCGCGTTGCGGGGTTCATCGTGGTATCCCACATCATCTGAGGGGTGTTTTCACCAAGACCCTTGGAGCGTTGGAGCGTATATTTTTTGTTGCCGATCTTTTTGAGAAGCTCCTCTTTTTCAAACTCGTCAAATGCGAAGAAGGTCTCATCCTTGACCGTGATCTCAAAGAGTGGTGATTCTGCGATAAAGACCTTGTGCTCTGCGAGCAGGGTGGGGAGCAGACGGTAGAAGAGGGTAAGGAGCAGGGTGCGGATCTGGAATCCGTCCTCATCTGCGTCGGTACAGATGATGATCTTGGACCAACGGAGATTGTTGAGATCGAATGCCGTCAGATCCTTTTGCTTTTTGCCGCGGATCTCCACTCCGCAGCCAATGACCTTGAGCAGATTGATAATGATCTCGTTTTTAAAGATCTTGTCGTAGTCGCTCTTGAGGCAGTTAAGCGTTTTTCCGCGGACGGGAATGATTGCCTGGAATTCCGCATTTCGTCCCAGCTTACAGGAGCTCAACGCGGAGTCTCCCTCTACGATGTAGAGCTCTGCAACGGAAGGATCCTTTGAGCGGCAGTTGACAAATTTTTCTACGCGGTTTGCGGCATCGATCGAGCCGACCAGCTTTTTCTTGATGTCAAGTCGCGCACGTTCTGCACTCTCGCGGCTGTGCTTGTTGATGAGTACCTGATTTGCAATCAGATCTGCCGCCTTGGGGTTTTCAATGAAGTAAATTTCAAGCTTTTGACGAAGGAACTCATTGAGGGAGGTGCCAATGAAGGCGTTGGTGATCTTCTTTTTCGTCTGATTCTCATAGGAAGTCATCGTTGAGAAGCTGTTGCTGACCAGAACAAGACAGTCGGCGACGTCATTGAAGGAGATTTTGCCCTTTTCGTTCTTTGAATAGCGGTTGTTTGCCTTGAGATACTTGTCGATGGCGTAGACGAATGCCGATTTGACCGCATCGTCGGGCGTTCCGCCGTATTCCAAAAAGCTCGAGTTGTGATAGTATTCAAGCAGTGTGACCGTGTTGGAGACCGTGAAAGAAAGATCTGCCTTGAACTTGTAGTCGGGAAGATCGGCACGGTCGCGTCCCTGCGTCTCGAGGTGCCAGCTGACAGGAGCGATCAGGGCAGCGTCGCCCACCGTTTCCATCAGATAGTCCTCAATGCCGTTTTGATAGAAGTATTTTTCCTCGGAAAAGCTGCCGTCTGCTTGCTCTAAGAACAGAAGGAATTCAATTCCCGGGTTGACAACCGATTGACGGTGCATTACGTTTTTGAAGTTTTCGTGAGGGATGTTGATATCCGTAAAGACCTCAAGATCGGGCTTCCAGCGGACGACCGTACCCGTGCGCTTTTCGCGGCGCTCCAGGGGACGCTCCTGTAATTCACCGTCCACCTCTCCGCGCTTAAAGGAAATGGAGCGCTCGACAGATCCGTCATAGGATCTTACGGTCATATATTCCGAGCTGTACTGCGTTGCACACGCGCCAAGACCGTTCAGACCGAGCGAGTATTCGTATGCGGATTCACCGCTGTTGTTTTCGTATTTTCCGCCTGCATAAAGCTCACAGTAAATCAGATCCCAGTTCCAGCGTCCCTCTGCCTCGTTCCATCCGAGCGGCACGCCTCGTCCGTGGTCGTCCACTTCGATGCTGTGATCGGAAAAGACCGTGACCTTTATGGAGCTTCCGTGTCCCTCGCGTGCCTCGTCGACAGAGTTGGAAAGAATCTCAAAGAAGGAATGCTCACATCCGTCCAAGCCGTCCGAGCCGAAAATGACGGCAGGACGCTTACGGACACGATCGGCACCCTTGAGCGATTTGATGCTTTGGTTATTATATTCCTGTTGCTTGGTTGTCTTTGCAGCCATTCCGTACAGTAATCCTTTCTTTTATCTATTCCTCTCTATTATACCAAAAAAAAACGTGTTTGAAAAGGGGGGAGCGTGCTCTTTTTTGAAAATTTTCTCTGAATTTTATCGTGATTGTGTTGCAAGTTGAGGGAAAATCGAGTATAATATTAATATTATGAAGAAAAGCGAGGTTTTTTGTGTGAAGCCTGCAGAATGGATGCAATTGCTTACAACAAAGAAATGTACCGTCATCGGTCTTGGCGTCTCCAATCTGCCTCTGATCGATTTTTTGTTGGCGCGCGGTGTCTGTGTGACAGCACGGGATCAAAAAAATCTTGAAAGACTTGGCACGGTTGGTGATCAATTGCTCCAAAAGGGCGTTCGCCTTATAATAGGTGATAACTACCTTGACGGAATTGACGAGGAAGTTATTTTTCGTTCCCCCGGGGTACATCCGCATACGCCCCAAATCGCAGAGGCGGTTGCGCGCGGAGCGATCCTTTCCTCGGAGATGGAGCTGTTCCTGGACCTTACCCCTGCAAGGGTGATTGGGATTTCGGGAAGCGATGGCAAGACCACAACCACAACTCTTACGCATCTGATTCTGGAAGCGCAGGCGAAAAAAAACGGCTACGGTCGCGTTTTTGTCGGTGGCAATATTGGCGAGCCGCTTTTGCCGCACCTGGATGAAATGACAGACAAGGATATCGCGGTTGTGGAGCTTTCAAGCTTTCAGCTTTATACGTTGAAGCGCTCGGTGCAGATCGCGGCGATTACCAATCTTTCTCCCAATCATCTCAATTGGCACAGCGATATGCAGGATTACGTCAATGCCAAAACCAATCTTTACTTACACGAGCCGAACGAGCATGCCGTGTTCAATGCGGAAAACGAGATAACGCTGGCATTGGCACGCGAGCGCGGAGGACGGCTGACTTATTTTTCCTCGAAAAAATCCTCCCGTGAGGAGTTTGAGCTGCGCGACGGAGAGCGCGCCGTTTACGTTCGCGACGGTGTCATCCGTCTGTGGGACGGTGCGCGTGAGCACAGTTATTTTTCACCCGACAAGATCCTTCTGCCGGGTCGCCATAACCTTGAAAATTATATGACCGCGATCGCTCTGACCTTTGGTTTGGCGGATGCCGATACGGTGGAGGAGATCGCGCAGACCTTTGGCGGTGTAGAGCATCGCCTGGAGCTTGTCAGAACGCTTGACGGTGTGAAATACTATAACAGCTCCATTGATTCCAGCCCCACCCGTACCGCGGCGGCACTTTCCGCTCTGCGCGAAAAGCCGATCGTAATTTGCGGTGGAAGCGATAAGGGAATTTCCTTTGCGCCGCTCGCTGAGGTTCTTTGCAAACGCGCGAAGGCAGTGGTCTTGCTTGGGGAAACCAAGGAGAAGATCCGTGCATCCTTAGAGGAGCAGGGTGCAACGCTCCCCGTTTGCGAGGCAGCTACCCTTGCCGAGGCAGTTGAAGCCGCGCGCGGGCTTGCTCAAAGTGGGGATACCGTCTTGCTCTCACCCGCGTGTGCAAGCTTTGATATGTTTGATAACTTTGCCGATCGCGGCAGACGCTTTAAGGACATTGTCAATCAATTTCAATCCAAGGAGTAATGTATGACCGAGAATTTTTTTCAAAATGAAGTAGGCTCGGAAGGCGCGCCGATGCGGAAAAATGCCGCCTACTATCGTGCCTGCGCTCGCGGAGCTCTGCGAGGGAAATGGAGCACCGCCGTATGGATCGGGCTTGTTGCGGTGATGCTTGGCGGTCTTGTTTCGGGCTCTGTCAATATCAGCTTTGATCCGAGCGATTTTGATTTTGATCTGTTTTCTGTCGAATCGGGAGCGGTGATCGATCGCAACGCGTTCGGTTGGCTGATGAATCTGATCCTGATCGGTATTGCCACGGTGGCGCTGAGCTCTGTTGCTTACGCACTGTTTGTCGCGTCTCCGCTCAAGCTTGGATATCAGCGTGTCAATCTTGATCTGATCGATGGAAAGGGATTGCAGTTCAAAACGCTTTTCTCCTACTTCAAAATCAACTATTTGCGCTCCGTGCGCCTCAATCTGCTCTTTTCGCTTCTTGTGAAGATGATCGTCATTCTGCCCGCAATTGCCCTGGCGTGGGTCAGCCTTGACTGTGTGGACGAGCTGCTTGCAAGTCTTGTGGTGGTGGATGGTAAGCTTGAGGTTCTGAATTTTGATTGGAGCGTCCTTCATTCGCATATTCTTTGGATTGCCGTTCTGGGCTGTGTGACCGCGGCAATGGGCATTGTGAGTGCGGTCTTGAACTATACGTACCGCTTTGCGTATATGGCAATGGCGGAATATCCCGATATGGGAGCGATTGAAGCAATGCGTGTTTCGCGCAATATGATGCGCGGCAACAAGTGGCGCCTTTTCTGCCTCGATCTCAGCTTTATCGGGTGGACGATCCTCGCGTCGATCTTCACGCTTGGCATCGGTATGCTTTGGGTTTACCCTTACCGTGAAGCGGCAATTGCGGCATTTTACGATGACGTCACAAACCGCCGTACTGCAAGGGTGACTGAATTCCCAAGCTTGAATTTTGACGATTACATTGAAGAGGAGCAGGTCTCGGTTGAACCCGAAAAGCCTCTCTCCGAGGAAAACACAGAGGAGGAAGAAAAGGACAAGGACAAGCCGACACACGTTGACTTTACGGCAATGCCGTTCACGGCGGAGCTGGAGTTCCCGAGTCTTGATCTTGATGATTACCCCACGGATGGGGAACAGAAATAATTTGGAATACCGTTACGGAAAGGATGCGGAAATGCCGTTCTTGTCGGCTTTTTCGCAAAAGTGAAGCATATGATCATATCAGATCGCGTAAAGCAGCTCGCGCGTGAGGCGGAGGTCGCTCTCGCACCTCATTTTGAGAGGATCGATCGGGTTGCATTTGAAAATACGGAAAAGGTGATGCGCGCATTTGCAGAGCATCGTGTGTCTGACGCGATGTTCCAAAGCTCAAGCGGTTATGGCTATGATGACCGCGGACGCGAGGTGTTGGACGAGCTGTGGGCAGACGTGATGGGCGCGGAGGCGGCAATCGTACGCCACAGCATTGTCAGCGGTACTCATGCGCTCACCATCGGACTTTTTGGCATTCTCCGTCCCGGAGACATTATGTATTCGGTTGCGGGCAAGCCTTACGACACGCTTGAGGAGGTTATCGGCATTTGCGGAAATCCGGGCGATGGCTCCTTGCGTGACTTTGGCGTTGACTATCTGCAAACCGACCTGGAGGAGGACGGAAGTTTCCGTCTTGAGGAGATCCGTGAGAATCTTCAAAAGCACGGAAGGCGCATCAAGATGGTCTTTATCCAGCGTTCCAAGGGCTACCTCAACCGCAAGACCTTGAGTGTTGAGGAGATTGGAAAGCTGATCGCATTTGTGCGCACGGTTTCGCCCGACGTTTACGTTGTGGTGGATAACTGCTACGGCGAATTTGTCGAAACGCGTGAGCCGACCGACGTGGGAGCCGATCTGATCATCGGATCGCTCATCAAAAACCCGGGAGGCGGAATTGCCGAAACAGGAGGATACCTCGCAGGCAGTAAGCGCGCGGTCGAATTGGCAAGCTACCGTCTGACCTCTGTTGGCGTCGGCTCGGAGGTTGGAGCGACGATGGGACAGAACAAGCCGATGTACAAGGGGCTTTTCTATGCGCCCCACACTACCGCGCAGGCGCTCAAGACCGCGCTCCTGGCGGCATACGTATTCGAAAAGCTCGGATTTGCGGTTGAGCCTCGTTGGGATGAGGAGCGTTACGATATTATCCAGACGGTCATCACGGGAGGGGAGCGCGAGCTTTGTGCGTTCTGTCGCGGAATCCAGTTCGGTTCTCCCGTCGATTCCTTCGTAACGCCCGAGCCGTGGGCAATGCCGGGCTACAATGACCGTGTCATTATGGCGGCAGGCGCGTTCACGCAGGGAAGCTCGATCGAGCTTTCGGCAGACGGCCCGCTTCGTCCCCCCTATACGGCATTCTTCCAGGGTGGATTGACCTACGAGAGTGGAAAGATCGGAATTCTCTCTGCGGCACAATCTATGCTGGATCTCGACTGATCAGTCACAGAAAATTGAAGATATTCAGGTCGCTTTGTGGGAATGAATTCCACAGACCGATCAAAGGAAGGATAACGATATGAAGAAATTGGCGGCAATTTTGCTCTGCCTTGGAATGATGCTCTCACTTGCGTCCTGCGCATCCTGCGCGGTAGGCTCGGACGATGGAATTCCTGCGGGTATGCAGATCGCTTCGGTTGCGGGAGCGGATTATTACTTGTACGTTCCCACTACGTGGAATCTGAATACGCAGTACGGCATTTCGGGTGCGTATTACAGTCTTGCAAAGCTCTCGAACGTGAGTATGGAAAAATATACGCTTGACGATACGCAACGTGCGGCAATGCAGGAGGCAGCACTTGAGGATCATGCGAGTGCGCGCATCAAATGGTATTATAATAGCTTTTGCAGACCTGTGATCGATCAGCTTGCGGTAAGCGGAAGTGTGATTGAGATCGATGCAGGCTCTGTCACCACGCTGGATGGCGCGAATGCCGTTCAGTTTGAATTGAAGGCGGAGATCAACGGTTCTACAACGCGCAGCTATCAGGCTGTAGCAGAGCGCGCAGGCGCTTACTACGTCTTTTCGTTCCTCGCAGAGGAGGAGCTTGTCGAAATGCTTATGCCGGACGTGCAGAAGATGCTTACAAGCTTCCGCTTCAGTGATACTCCTTATCAGCCCGAGGCTGTCAAGGTACCGGATTCCGACGTGGAGGCACCTGCGGGAATGAAGCTTGCGTCCAACAGTGACGTCGCATATCTGTTCTTTGTTCCCGAAAGCTGGGTGATCAATCAGAATGAACAGATCTATGCCGCATACGTGGAGGAGGATCGCGCAAGTGTCAGCGTGGTTCCGTATATGCCCGATGCGGAAAGTATGTCCATTGCAGAGTTTTCCAAAATGACAAAGGATAAGCTTGTTGAAATTGTCGGGGAAAGCGGATATGCTGCCGATTCCGAAAGCGAAGCTTCTCTTGGTGGACGAATGGCGGTTGCACACCGTTATCGCCTGACGATCGATGGAAAAACGTACGAGTATTTGCAGGTTGTCGCGGCATATAAGAGTATGATCTACAGTGTGACCTACACGGCTCCCTCTCAGGAGATTTTTGACAAACATATTCAAGAGGTTGAGGCGATCATCGGTGCTTTTTCGTTCCGTTGACCGGCGAATGATAGAAGAATGAAGGAATTATATTTTGATAACAGCGCTACAACCGCATTGTGTGAGTCGGCAAAGCATAAGATGTGCGAGGCGATGGAGTGCTACGGCAATCCTTCGTCCTTACATAGCGTAGGACTTGCGGCGCGTGAGCTTGTGGAGGATGCAAGAGCGGTGATCGCGCGCTCACTCGGGGTTCGCCTCGGAGCAACGGGGGGGAGAATTTTCTTTACCTCCTGCGGAAGTGAGGCGGATAATCTCGCGGTGTTGGGCACTGCATACGCCAAGCCCCGTCGAAGGGGAGGCAGGATCATTACCACCGATTCGGAGCATCCCGCAATCGAAAATGCAATGCGTTCGCTTGAATCGGATGGCTTTGAGGTCGTTCGGATTTCCACACGCGGCGGAGAGCTGGATTTTGCACAGTACGCGGAGGCACTTACAAAAAATACCTTTCTCGTTTCTATGATGATGGTCAATAATGAAACGGGAGCGGTCTATGACGTCAAGCGCGCATTTACAATGGCAAAGGCAAGGGACAATGCCATCGTCACGCATACCGATGCCGTTCAGGGCTATCTCAAATGCAAATTCACTCCGCAGAGCATCAAGGCGGATATGGTAACGGTCAGCGCGCATAAGGTTCACGGCCCCAAGGGAGTGGGCGCACTCTACGTTTCTCCCGAGGCACTCAAGCGGCGCGATCTTGTCCCAACGTTGTTGGGAGGCGGTCAGGAGCAGGGCTTCCGTTCCGGTACGGAGAACGTGCTTGGAATCGTCGGATTCGGGGCGGCTGTCTCGGAGATGCTTTCGACGTTGGATCATTCTATTCGAACGATGACGGAATTGCGTGATTATGCGGTGGAACAGCTGAAATCACTTCCCGTAACGCTGACGCTTCCCCTGGGGAATCGCGCTCCTCATATTGTGAGTCTGGTTCTTCCCGATATCAAGAGCGAGACGATGCTCAACGAGCTTTCCAAGCAGAGGATCTGCGTTTCGAGCGGCTCCGCTTGCTCGTCTCACTCAAAGGATCTGAGCGCAACGCTGACAGCTTTCGGCCTCACTCCTTCGCAGATCGAATCTACCTTGCGCATCAGCTTCAGCCAATATAATAATAAGGAAGAAATTGACGTATTCTGCAATGCTCTGAGAGAGGCGTTTGCGCACCTCGTCAGAATCCACCATTAAAGCTACAGGCACGGCTCGGTTGCGAGCCGTGTTTTTTTGTTTTTTCTTCGTGTATGTTTTTTGTAAAACAGAAGCAAACTGTAAATGAAAAAACTGCGGAGGACGAAAGATGGAACTTTTTTGGACGGCGCTTGCACTGCTTGGCGGTGTTTCGCTATTTCTGTTTGGAATGAACCTGATGGGGGAGGGCTTAGAGCAACGTGCAGGCTCACGCTTAAAAGGAACGTTGGAGCGTGTTACGTCAAACAGGATCCGTGCTTTTCTGCTCGGTGCAGGTGCAACTGCGGCGATCCAAAGCAGCTCTGCGGTAACGGTTATGGTTATCGGATTTGTGAATTCGGGATTGATGTCGCTGCATCAATCCATTGGTATCATTATGGGTGCGAACGTAGGAACAACCTTTACGTCGTGGATCCTGAGCCTGACGGGGATTGAGGGAGATGTCTTCTTTTTGAAAATGCTCAAGCCAAGCTCCTTTGTCCCGATTCTTGCCGTGATCGGTGTTTGGCTTTATGCTTTTGCAAAGAAGGGTGCGCACAAACGCACAACCGGCCAGATCCTGCTTGGGTTTTCGGTGTTGATCTACGGACTTGAGATTATGTCCGATTCGGTTGCACCGCTGGCAGAGCTTCCCGAATTTACGAGAATTTTGCTCCTTTTTCAAAATCCTCTGTTCGGGGTTCTGGCGGGCGCTTTTCTGACCGCGATCATCCAAAGCTCCTCTGCGTCCGTCGGAATATTACAAGCACTTTCCGCAACGGGTGGGGTAACCTTTGCAACCGCTATCCCGATCATAATGGGACAGAACATCGGCACGTGTGTCACGTCGCTTCTTTCCTCCGCGGGAACAAGTCTGAACGCCAAGCGCGCCGCTTTTGTCCATTTATATTTTAATGTGATCGGAACGGTAGCACTGCTTTCGGTATTTTATCTGTTGAATTTTCTGTATCGCTTTTCTTTCCTGCAGAATGCGGTCACACCGTTTTCTATCGCCGCAATTCATACGGCCTTTAACGTTGCTTCAACCGTTTTGCTCCTCCCGTTCGCTTCGGGGCTTGAAAAGCTGGTTGTAAAGACGGTAAGAGGGCATAAGACAGGAACGGATTTGGAGTGATTTCCGATCCCGTTTTCGCTACTGCGACATTTGCTACGACACAGTCAATGCGTTTTCAACAATTGCCGCGTTTGTTTTCCTGTTCTTTTGCATTTATTTGACAAAACGAAAAAACTTTGCAAAAAAGTATTGACAAGAGGGGAAAAAAGTGATAAAATAACAAGGCTTTCGACGCTTGGAAGCAAGCGGAGGCTTTGGAAATAAATTTGAAAAAAGTTGAAAAAACTTTTAAAAAAGGTATTGACAAGGCGGAAAGAAAGTGGTATAATAACAAGGTCGC
>JAZQWH010000189.1:0-8794 GCA_045632205.1 Eubacteriales bacterium | reverse complement strand
CAAACTCACCCTTGGTGAGAACGAGGGTTGCCTCGGTCTCGTCAAGTGCAGCAAAGCTCCAAACGTAGGTGTTGCCGATAACGCTTGCATCCGCAACGTCTGCCTTAACGGTCTCGCCGTAGGTCAGTGCCATCGTGTAGCCGATGCCCTCGGAGAGGAGCACGTCAAGAGCGGTCTTGGAGACGGTTACAACAACAGTCTCGCCCGTCACCTTCTGATCCATCTCAAAGTATGCATCGGAGCCCTCGACCTCATAGTTAAAGATACTGGTTGCGGGCTTGCCGTTCAAAAATCCGTCGTTTCTACCGATCAGACCGTAAGCCGTAGAGGTAGGAACAGAGAAGAGATTGGAAGCGGTAGCGCCTTCTCTTGCAGCGTCAGCCTGACCGTGCGCCTTGGACTCGATATGTCCGATGATACCGCCGATACCGCTGGCACTGCCGAGATTGGTGGTAACCTTTACGTCGCCGAGGTTCACGCAGTTCTGGAGAACGTCGATCGCCGTTGCGCCGTTACGTCCAAGGCTTCCGATGATACCGCCGACACGGACGTTGCTGGTGGAGCCGTAGACCGCAACCGTACCTACGTTGGTACAATTGTCAATCGTAAAGCCGGTCTTGTTGCTGCTTCCATAGGAGCCGACCAGCTCTGCAACGATACCGCCCGCGTAAGCGTTGGTGCCCTTCGCGTAGAGCGTAATGTCTGCGTAGTTGACGCAGTTATAAGCCTTACCCGTTCCTGCATTCTTACCGATGATACCGCCTGCCGCAGGGACGCTGTTCGCAACGCCGTGCGTGGTAACGGAGCCTCTCATCGTAGAGTTGGTAATATCAACGTTGTTACCGGTGGAAATGATACCGCCGACGTAAGGCTCGCCACCCGTACCGGTTGCCATCGTAACGTCAATCTCTGCATCCACGTGTACGTTATCCACGTAGGAAGGACCGGAAGCAAAGCCGAGAAGCATTGCCGTACCTGCCGTATTGTGGTTGGTGCTGATCGTTCTCTTAATGCTACCCGTCATCTTGACGTTCTGAATCTTTGCGCCGCCGCCCGAGCCGCCGATAAGCGCCGCAGGAGTATTGGGAGCAACACCCTCATCCGTCATAACGAGATTGATCGTATGATTCTGACCGTCAAAAACGCCCTGGAAACGAACGTCGTGGTTGAATCCCTGATGACCGTAGGATCCGATAGGAGCCCAGACGCGTCCCGCGAGATCGATGTCCGCATTCAGCTTGATGTAGTAGGTACCCTTTGCAAGGTAGAAGTTATTTACGGTCTGTGCAACGTAAGCAAGCTCCTCAGCGGTGTTGATGATCCAATAATCACCGCTCGTGCCCGAGCCCGTTGCGGGCTTCTGTGCATAGTTGATCCAAGAATCGTAAATGTCAATGCTGTCGAAGCCGTTTGCAAACGTCACGCGGGAAATACCCTCTGCGCTGTCAGCAAGCGTGAAATCGCAGGTACCCTTGGAGGTGTTCTCCGCGTACTCTGCAGTGGTAACGTCGCCGCGAGCTGCGGTGATGGTAAGCTCCAGCTTCTCAAGAATGTCCATTGCGCCCTGCGGAATGGAAACGACCGTGTCGCCGTCAACCACTGCGGTGCGGATGGTTGCATCCTTTACAAGCTCGTCAAACTCATAGTAGGTCTTTGCGCTCAGAGCCGTGCCGTTGAGGGGCGCGCTACCCGATACGCGATAAATAAACGGAATATGATCGTTCACGGTGTAGTAGTTTGCAACCGTGAATGCCGCGGAGGTATCGTTGGAAAGGTCGGTACCGATCAGCTCAGCCGTTGCAACGCGCGTGCCGTTCGTGCGGTCGTCACGCTCTGCGCGGCGAAGCTCACCGAGGTTGACAAATCCATCGATCTGAAGCACGCCGTTTGCCGCTTTTCCGCCCGTAAATCCACCCACGTGGTAGAAGGGAACGGTTCCGCAAGCATTTGCACTCGGGATCACCTGTCCGAGGTTTGCACAGTTTTTAAACGTATAGAGGTCACCTGCGGTTCCGTCGATCTTACCGACGATACCGCCGAGGAAGACCTGCTGTCCCGTACCCTTTTGAGTAACGGTTGCAAAGTTGACGCAGTTTTCGATCTTCGTGGTCTTCAGACCCGCAGCGTTGAGTCGACCGATCAATCCACCCATAACAGGGCCGCCGATGTTGGTCGTAGTGTTCTGACCGTCGATCACGCCCGATACGGAGCAGCCCTCAAGCATCGTTCCCTCGGTCGAGTAACCGATCATACCGCCGAAAACGATTGCCTGACGGACCAAGCCGGAGGAGTGTACGTTTACGTGGCAGTTCGCGAAGGTCGCGCCGAAGGAAGCGCCGACAAAACCGCCCATAAACGCATTCTTAACGAGCGGAGCGTTTGCAAAATCGATCACAGTCGTCAGACGGACGTTTTCGATCAGCGAGCCGCTACGGGTGCATCCGAACAGACCGCCGACCGTATAGGAATCGGAATTACCGGGCTGGTTGGTCTTATTGTTGATGACCGTTTTGATCTCGTGATTACCGCCGTTGAAGTAGCCGTAGAAGGTCACGTTCTCGCCACTGTACTTGTTTCCAATGGGGACCCACTGATGCGCAGTTGCATCGATCGGTGCAATGACCTCATAGCTCAGCTTCGAGTATGTCTTGCCTGCGTTTTCGGGGTCTGCTGCGCCCGAATTGATCAGCTTGGCAAGAAGCGCGAGCTGCTCTGCAGTTTTGATCAGATAGGGATCCAGATCCGTACCCGAACCGCCTTCAAAAGTGTCTGCCGCGTAATTCGTCCACAGCTCTGCGTCCGTGGTAGCGGCGGCAACGCTTGTCGGAACCACGATGACGAGCGACGTGAGGAGGATCGCAACGGTCATGATCGCCGACAGAACTCTCATTCTTGTTTTCATGATAGTTTCCACCTTTCAAAATTGATTTTTGATTGTGCAAGAGAAAGCAATGTTAATAATAAGGTAGGAAAATTGCAAGAAAGCCGACGGCGCGTCCTCACGATCTGCGCCGCCAAGGGCTTCATTTCCTCAAAACTGTCAATTCTTCAACGCATTGATTCCCTATTGTATTTATTTTACCACACGCCAAAAAAATTGTCAATACATTCATAAATCAACCAAACTCCTTGATCAATTTTTGTATAATATAACAATTTCGGCTTGCTTTTTTTGGAAACAATTACAATAGACAAACCTACGACAAAAAAACAGAGCCGACCCCCGAAGGGATCGGCTCTGCCGTTAATTTAGTTGGAGCAATTAGTTTACGTTTACGTACTTGCTCAGGTCGCCCCAATCCTGATCCTTGCCGCCGGGCTGCCAGAGCTCCTGGTCCTTTTCGGACTCGGGGGATTCAGTGAGGATATCGGTGAGTTTAACGTCAATCACAACGACTTCGGGATTCATATAAATTTTCTTCATTATATTATTCCTCCTTCGTTGGATTAAATTCCCAGATACTCTCTGAGAACGTTGAGCTGAGCAGTAGAGTAGCAGCTGTAGTTACCCTTTTCTGCGTTGTCGCCAACAAACGTGCCGTACTCTGCGCTGTACGTTGCCTCACGGTCATTGTAAGCCTCGAGAGCAACGTCGTAGATGCTGCGTGCGCGCTCCTCATCGTTTGCGTCGTATGCTGCATAGTAGGTATGAGATACGCCGTGGATGGTAACGGTTACGTAAGCAACTGCGGTGAATTCAAGCTTGTAGTTGTTGGGAAGAACGTTCACGAGTGCGCCGGTGAAGTAGCTCTTGCCGTCCGCGATGGAAGCAAAGCCCTCAACGCCGTTGCCTGCTGCCGCGTATGCGTCAACGTCGTAAGCGACCTTAACAACTGCGGGAAGCTGATCGAACTTGCCGTTGTAAGCCTTCATCAGAACCGTGGGAGCGATGAGAGTACCGATCTCAACCTGAACGTTGGAATCAGCCTTCATTGCGTTGTAGAGAACGGAATTGATGTAGCTGTCGAAGCGGATACCGGAGTTTGCCTCGGAGGTCTTGTCGATACGAACGGAAGCCTTGCCCTCGGTCTCAACTGCAACGTTCCACTGGGAGTTCGTTCCGATGGTAGCAGCGTTATTGGCAGAGTGAACGATAGGAAGTCCGTTGAGCGAGTAGTTGTTTTCAATGGTCGGCTTTACGCCTGCAACCTTATTACTGTCTTCCACTCTGGGGTTGACAACCGCAACGGTTGCAGCCTTGACACAGTTGACATCAGCGCCCTTATTGTTGAACACAACGTCAACGTCGGAAACGTTGCCGCTGATGGTGTGCGCACCCCACTGATGAACGAATCCAACGATACCTGCGTATGCAACCCACTTGCTCGAAGCGTTGCCCGTGCCGTCGGTAACGGTAACCTTGATGGTGCCGAGCGCGGTGTTGTTCTTGATGGTAGTAGACTCGCTGTTGGAGTTACTATACGCGTGAGAAGCGATCATACCGATGTAGTTATTACCGGTGACGTTGCTGAACTTGACGTCGATGTCGAGATCAACGACACAGTTCTCAATGGTACCCATTCTCAGACGGTGGGTAATACCGCCGAAGTTGACTGCGGTGTTCGAGCCGCGCTCGCCGGTAACCTTACCCTGAACGGTAACGTCTCTGACGATTGCGTCCTTATGTGCCATGTAACCAACGACGCCGCCGTAGTAGCTGTTTGCGCCGCTGACGTTATAGCTCAGGCCGGTGATGTTGACGTTCTCAATGAGACTGTCGCCGTACATAGAGCCTGCAATGAGTCCGCCGCCCGTCATCGAGGCAGCACCCTCACCTGCATTCGAGTCGGGGCTGGCACCGATAACCCTCGGGTTAACGAAATCAACGTCCTTGAAGACGAAGCCGGATTGCGTCTTACCGAACATAGAACGGTTGTAGACGTATCTTTCGTGACCAACGGAAATGTTGAGGATCTTGTAGTTCTCGGTTTCAGACTTCGTACCGACAAACTGACCGTTGAAGCCGATCTTGTCATTGTGAGAGCGCGTGATCGCGGTGAAGTATGCTCCTGCGAAATCGATATCGTTGAGCATCTCCATCTTAACAGATTTCCAGACTCCGTTGGTGGAAACCTTGTTTGCCATACGTGCTACGTAACCAAGATCGCCTGCGGTCTTGATGTCGTAGTAGCCGTCACCGTCTGCGTCCACAACGCCGGTGGAAGCGTAAACGCCTTCCCAGGTTGCGAAGTTGGAGGTGATGGGAGCATTCTTACCAAGCGGGTCAACAACGGAGATCGTTGCCTTCTGACCTGCCTTGTAGCTCTCGCCCTCAACCGTCCACTCGTATGCTCTGCCGTTTGCGGAAACGGTAGCCTTGGAGAGGTCGGTTGCAATGGTCTTGCCATTGTAGGTCAGAGTCATCGTATGGTGAGAAGCGAGGAAGAGATCAAGTCCAAGCTTGGAAACGGAAATGGTTGCCTTTCCGTCCTTCTCCATCGTTCCTGCCTCAAAGTAGTATTCCTCACCCGTGATATCAAGCGCATAGCCGCGATCCTTGTCTGCCGCAACAGCCTTGATCCACTTGGAGCTTTCTGCATTGTTGGGGTCGTAATTGGGATTGATGGTGTAGATAGCAGCACTGGTTGTGTGAGCAACGTGCTGCTCCTGCGTTACGCGATTCCTGAGAGAAAGAATGTTCGCAATCATCGTAGACGGAGGAAGCGTCGTAACAGCAGTCTGCTCTCCGGGGCCGTCATTGTAACCGATGATCTCGTCCATGCTGTAGGAGGAGGTTCCGGTTCCGTCTTGCTTAGAGATCGTACCGAAGTTTGCACAGTCGGTAATCATCATCGCCTTCGAACCGCCGTAGTTCGCCTCACCGACGAAGCCACCGATACGAACGTGTGCTGCGTTTCCGCTCAAGCCCTTGATGACAGTGACGTCACCGTAGTTCACACAGTTCGAAATGGTCGTGCAGTTCTTGTATGTTGTGGAGGGAGCCGCCGAGCCAAGAGCAACGAATCCACCCGCATAGGAGTTGGTTGCGTTGGGCTGGAGCGTGATGTCTGCGTAGTTGATACAGTTGGTAATGCTACAAACACCCTGTGTTTTACCGATGAAACCGCCCGCCATGGGAATTGCGTTCACTCCCTTTGCAGCGATCACCTTAATGGAACCGCTCATCGTGGAGTCCTTGATCTCGGAGTTGTTGTCGAGTGCCAGCATACCGCCGACGTTCGGGTTCGCCACCGTGTTAGTGATCTCAATGTTCGCGTCAACGTCAACGTTGTGGATCTTACCGGTTGCGTGCGTAAATCCGCCGTAGACCATTGCGACGCCTGCATTAGCCGAATTAGAGGTAAGCGTACCCTTGATCGAGCCCGTCAGAGTGAGGTTCTTTACCGTAGAGCCTCTGGAGCCGCCGAAGAGACCACCGACGTTATCGGTATTATCGAGCTTGGTCTGCGTCAGGTTGGTGATTGCGAAGTTATTACCGTCGAGCACACCGGCAAAGCACCAGTCGTGTTCTCTGGGACCGCCGCAAACGTGACCGCCGAGCGTGTGCCACTCGCGGTGAGCGAGGTCGATGTTAGCGGTGAGCTTGTATTGATCGTCGTAAAGTGCGCCGATGCCGCTGATCACGTTGTTGATACCGTAATGGAGGTATGCAAGGTTTCCGGCAGTAGCGATCTCAAAAGGAGTAGCTGCAGCACCGGTTCCGTTTGCGGGCTTCTCTGCGTATGCCGTCCAGTTATCGGTGTAGGTTCCGAGGTCGGTCTTGATCGCACCGACACCGCCGGCAGAAATGCCCTCTACCGTGAAGACGTAGTTGTCGCCGGATTCTGCAACGGTCGTTGCCGCAATGCCACCGTAGGTAACGGTTGCGTTCGCGTCGATCGACTTGAAGATGTCGAAGAATGCCTTGGAAACGGTAATGACGATCTTGTTGTTTTCAACGTCGGGTGCATAGGAGAGCTTTGCAGCCGTTACGCCGTCAAGATCGATCATGGTGTTTGTAGCACCGCCCAGGGTCTTAGCCGTTCCCGCGTCAACAATAGCAAGCTGATTTGCAGATTGCGTATGAACGTCGGGGAAAGCGGGGTTTGCGGTAAAGCAGTTGTCTACCGTGAACTTGTTGGTTGCGTGAGGCTTTCTCGTGTAGGAGGACATCAGGTTTGCAAGACTTGCGTTACCCGCGGTCCATCCTGCAAGAGACATTCCCTTGAAGGTGGGAGCCGCTACAACACCGCTCATATGAATGGTCTGCGTGTAGTTGTCATTCTTCGCTCTGCCTACGATGGAGCCGTAGTGGAGATAGTAGCTACCGTAGCTTGTCGCCTTGCCGGTACCGCCGTCGTTATACTGACGGATCGTGGAAATATCCACGAAGTTCTCAACCTCGACAATAGTTTTGTTTTCGCTCCAGAAGGATCCGATCAAGCCCGACAGGAAGACCTGGTGTCCACCGCCGACGAGCGTGATGTCAGCCTTGTTTACACAGTTTTTGACCGTGTACGGAGCCGTGCCGCTCTTTGCGTCGCCGCCCATTGCGGCGATAAATCCGCCGAATTGGATCTGCTCTGCATAGATCTGAGTACCCGAGGAGTTATAATCCTTGGTGCGGACCTTGAGCGAGCCGCTCAGACTACAGCCGTCAACAACACCCTTCTCCGAGTTGACGTAGCCGAAGAAGCCGCCGACAGGGAATCCGGATTTGGTGTTCTGGGTCGTACCGGTCACGTTCATAACAACGTGGCAGTCGGTCACCGTAGTGGCACCGAGCATCGAGCCTGCGAACAGACCGTACGTGCCGTTGTTAACGTTACTCGTTACACCGTTTACACCCGACTTCGGAATCATACCGTAGTCAAGGGTTGCATTCAGCGTAACACCCTCAACGATCGCGGTCGAAAGCGTACCGAAGAGAAGGCTTCCCGCCGTGGAACTCTTGTTCCAGTTGGTCAGGTCGTTCAGTACGGTGGAAATCGTGTGTCCGCGACCGTAGAACTTACCCATAAATGCGATGTCCGCATTCCAACCGTACTTATATCCGATCGGTGCCCACTGATATGCGGTTGCGTCGATATCAGCGGTAAGCTCGTAAACAAGCTGAGAATAGTACTTGTTTTCGTTGGATGCGTCCTTTGCCGCGCCTGTTACCAGCGTTGCGAGGTATGCAAGCTGAGCAGCGTCTGCGATTTCGTAGGGATCGGCGTCGGTACCCTTACCGCCTGCAAAAGCAGTTGCGGCATGAGTTGCCCACGTCTCCGCGCTTGTCGTAGCCGCCGAAACGCTTGTCGGAATCACGATTACCAGCGAGGAGAGGATCATCACTACGGTCATGATTGCCGACAAAACTCTGATTTTTGTTTTCATGTTTTGTTTCTTCCTTTCAAAAAATTTGTTTTTTTAGGGGAAAACGCTTAAAACAGGGATTTCTGTATGCCTTGGGAAGCCTCCCGCGGGGTGTCCGTTGCTTCATTCCGTTCCTCTCTGCGGCATCAGCCCTTCAGCCTCGCCGCCAACGGCACTCTGCATTGGCTTCCCGTATCGCTCGGTCTCTCCTCCGTGCGTGGGGTGCTCCATTTTTTGGGGTTCACTCGATGATTACAACAAAATTCCCTCTTCCCAAAAATTTTAACATATATATATATGATTGTCAACCCCTTTTGCCACTTTCTCCGTTTTTTACAAACCTTTTCCGCAACTTTTTTGCACTCTGCCCATATCTCCTCCCACATTTTTACTTTTCTCCCCCCGCTCCGCCACTTTTCCACAGTCTTTTCCACAGCCTTTTCCACAGCCCCACCTCTCCCCCCACTTTCCCCACCGTCCACTCCCCCCTTACACG
>JAZQWH010000188.1:0-1859 GCA_045632205.1 Eubacteriales bacterium | reverse complement strand
GTGGCGTTCGTTTGTGCGGTCTTTTTCTGAAAGTTTTTTCGGAAACTTCGTTTTCGTATTTACAAACCGAATTCAATGTGCTATAATGAAAAATAGAGATTTCGATCTGCCGCAGGAAAACACACGCGGCAAAATGCATATACTTTCGAGAGGGGCGCCACGCTGCTCCGATTTCGCAGAAAGGATTTGTTGGTAATTCATCTATGAGAACGCTCGGATATTATAACGGAACGGTCGGTGAGCTGGACGAAATGTCGGTTCCGATGCTCGACCGCGCCTGCTATTTCGGAGACGGCGTTTATGACGTGACGTATAGCCGTAATCATATCATCTATGCGCTCGAGGAGCACGTGGATCGCTTCTTTGCGAGCGCCGCGCTGCTCTCCATTGAGCCTCCGATGACGAAAGAGGAGCTTTGCTCGCTGCTTTCCTCGCTTGTAGCGCGTTTGGATTGCGGAGAGCAATGGGTCTATTTTCAGCTCTCACGCGGAACGGCTCCCCGCTCTCACGCCTTCCCCGAAGGGGCTCGCGCCAATCTCTGGATCATGCTCAAGCCCGCCGAGATCAAGGATACCTACGCACCGATGCGCTGTATTACCATGGAGGATACGCGCTTCTATCACTGCAACGTCAAAACACTCAATCTCCTGCCCAACGTGCTTGCCACGCAGGCAACCGTGGAGGCGGGCGTGGACGAATGTATTCTGCACCGCGGCGAGACCGTGACCGAATGCGCGCATTCCAATCTTTCCATTCTCAAGGACGGCGTGCTGATCACGCATCCCGCAAACGAGCTGATCCTTGCGGGCACGGGACGCGCACACCTGATGGCGGAATGCCGCACGCAGGGAATTCCCGTTGCGGAGCGTCCGTATACGCTCTCGGAAATGCTCGATGCGGACGAGATTCTCATTACCTCTGCCTCCGCGCTTTGCATCCGCGTTACCGAGGTGGACGGAAAGCCCGTTGGCGGAAAAGCCGAGGCAACGGTGCGCTCGCTGCAGGACGCGCTCTATGCTGATTTTATGAACAAAACAGAAGCAAAATAAGGAGAAAGAACGATGCCTTTTATCGATACGAAGCTCAATATCCGTCTCTCCAAGGAAAAGGAGGAGACGCTCAAGACAAGGCTTGGAGAAGCGATCTCCACGTTTGCGGGCAAGAGCGAATATTGGCTGATGCTCAATTTCAGCGACAACTGTCGGATGTGGTTCCGCGGCTACGATCGTTTTCCCGTGGCAATGGTCGAGGTCAAGCTTTTCGGCACGGCGGACGGAGAGACCTGCGAGCGGATGACGGCGCTGATCTGCAAGCTCTTTTACGAGGAGCTTGATATTGCGCCCGATCACGTCTACGTCAGCTATTCCTTCTGCGAGCAGTGGGGCTGGAATGGTGAGAATTTTTAACAAACGAAAACCACGCGATAGTCGCGTGGTTCAAAAGAGGCTTTGCCGATGAACAGAAATTAAATAAAAAGATAGCGCAGGATGTATATATGCCAAAGGCTCCCTCCGAGAGGGAGCTGGCACGGCTTGCCGTGACTGAGGGAGAGTGCGTGCATAATAGAACAAGAAGAAATTTTAAAGTTTCGCAGGCTCCTTCCACCGCTAACGCGGTCCCCCTTCCTCTCGGAGGAAGGCTTTTGACAACAACCCGTTTACGGGTAGCAGGTAACAATTGCATGGCTGGCAGGCCAATACACGACGCACTTGTGCGCAGCCAGTAGTATTAGGGCTATGCCCGAAACTGAAATCCCCCCCGTTTTACGGGGGGGATATTTATTATAAAAAAGGAAAAAATTGCAAAAAGCTCTTGCAAAACGGAAACGGTTGTGGTAAAATAGGCTTAAGTATCCCTAT
>JAZQWH010000187.1:0-1211 GCA_045632205.1 Eubacteriales bacterium | reverse complement strand
TTTGGCGGCAGGCTACCGCCATATTGATACGGCGGCAAAATACGAAAATGAGCAAGGCGTTGGAGACGGCATCCGCCGATCGGGGCTTGCGCGCGAGGACATCTTTTTGACAAGCAAGGTCTGGAACGACTGCCGCGGCTATGACAAAACGATGGCGGCATTTGAAAAATCGGTCTCGGAGCTCGGCGTGGACTATCTCGATCTCTATCTCATCCATTGGCCCGCATCTCCGCTTCAATACGAGGACTACAACGCGGTCAACCTCTCCACGTGGAAGGCGCTGACCGAGCTTTACCGCGCGGGACGCGTACGCGCCATCGGTGTTTCCAATTTCCTGCCCCACCACCTCAAGGCTCTTGTGGAAAGCGAGATCGCTCCGATGGTCAATCAGATCGAGTTCCACCCGGGACAGATGCAAGAGGAAACGCTGACCTACTGCAAGGAGCACGGCATTCTCGTGGAGGCTTGGGGCCCGCTCGGACGCGGAAAGATGCTCGACAACCCCACGCTCGTCGCAATGGCTGAGAAATACGGAAAGACCGTCGCGCAGCTCTGCATTCGCTGGTGCTTGCAAAACGGCACGCTCCCCCTCCCCAAATCGGTCACCCCCTCCCGTATTGCCGAAAACGCAGACGTATTCGATTTCTGCATTTCGGACGAGGATATGGCAACGGTCAACGCAATGGAATATTTCGCAGGCTCGGGACACAACCCCGACACCTTTGGGATGAAAAAATAAAACAAAAAAGCCCCGTGGGGGCACCTACCGTAAAGCAGTTTTATATCAAAGCAGAAAAGGGACGAGATTTTCTCGCCCCTTTTTCACACGATCTTGCTTGCAAGATATAGTGTGTTATACGATATTTTGTTTTCGGAAGGATATAAGTGATGTTACTCACTTCGTTCGTAATGATGTTGCTCCCGTTGGTCGCAATGATGTGATGCTTGCCCACTGTGCCGAAGGCAACATCATTGCCGTAGGCTACATCATTAGGCGAAGCCGACATCACTTGCCCGTAAGGGCAAGCATCGTTCGGCAGACCTGCTTTATCGCAGGTCGCCGTGGGGCTTTTTTTGTTTTACAGAAGATGCTGCTTGCGGTATTCGGTGGGCGTCATTCCGTTCTGCTTTTTGAAAACGTTGCAGAAATAGAAAAGATTTTCATATCCGCACCGTGCGGCGATCTCGGTCACCGTATAGGAGGTTTTGGA
>JAZQWH010000186.1:0-1362 GCA_045632205.1 Eubacteriales bacterium | reverse complement strand
GCATACGCTATTCCGAGGAGGAGCTCGAATACCGCAAGAGGTCAACGCTTGTGCACGCAGGATTTACCGAGGGTGAGATGCAGGCGTGGCGCGAGGGGGAGGTCCTGCCGAAGAAGGCAAGACGGATATTCAAGCGCGTCGTAGCGATGCGTGCGACACCCTTAACGCCGCAGATGCTCCTAAACCGTGAGCGGGTCGCAAGGCGAAGCGAGCTTGCAAGCCCCGAGAGATTCAAGCACTGCCGTATGGCGGTCGGGCTCATACCCACCACCGTCGGAATGTGCATCACCGTGTCGGTGATGCTGACGGTGAAAAACGGTCTTACCGCCGAGTGCGTGATCGAGGGACTTATCAAGCTTGCGGCACTGCCAATGGTTGCCTTCCGCGGATATTCGACAGGATATTCGCACGTGAAGGACCGCGGTGTTGCCTGGCTCGAAACCAGGACGCGCATACTGCGCATATTCAAAAACGAGGGTGGCTCTCACTAGGGTGAGCCCCCGGCACGCAGGGGATAACTCTGCGTGCTTTTTTTGCTTTTCGGGCGCCTCTTTTTTCTTGACTTTATGCGCGTTATGTGGTAAAATAAATTAAGAAAAAGTGAAGGAGGAGCGTATGAGATACGATGCCGAAAGCAACAGAATAATCATCGGCTGCCGCGAGCTTGTGCGGTGTGCACGCAGGGGCATATGTGCGATGCTCCCCCGTGATGAGGACGAGCCCGGAGACGAGCGCACGGCAGAGGTAAAAGAGCCCCTCTTTTACGACTTCACGATCGACGAATATTCGTTCAGATTGGTGCTTGACAGCTGCACGGTTTCGGAGGGTGAGGTAAGGCTCGCAGTATCCGTTGACTCATCACCGAAAAGGCCGCGCCGAGAGGTCGTAGCGCAAGCAAGAGGCGAGGCGTATATAAGCGCATTCGTGCTTAGCGAAAGCACAAAGAGTGACGGAGAGATCCGTTGCCTTTATACCAACAGTCAGACGGGTGAGGAAAACGAGATCTACGAGCGCGTAAGCGCCAAAAAGCTTGCGACATTCTTTGAAAAATGCAAAATGTCAATAAAGGTTTATGCAAAGCCGGAGATCGAGCGTGTGACCGAAAGACTCCCCTCAATGAAAGCAATAAAGTTCCCCTATCAGAACGTGCGCGAGGGACAGCACGAAATTATACGTGCGGTGTACAAAAACGTCGCACGGGGTGGCACCTTATTCACTGCGGCGCCCACGGGAACGGGCAAAACGGTATCAATGATGTTCCCCGCAGTGCGTGCGCTTGGTGACGGAAGATGCGACAAGATATTCTATTTTACCCCTAAGACAACGACGGCAAACGCGGCGTGCGACTGTCTTGACAGACTT
>JAZQWH010000185.1:0-5312 GCA_045632205.1 Eubacteriales bacterium | reverse complement strand
TTTTCAGAGAATCTCTTTTCCCCACACCCCCCTTTCAAAAGCCTTCAAAAAGGGGACTTTATAAATTCGTTTGTTGGTTCGCTCCTCCATACTAAAAATCCGTGCCTCCCCTCATCGACAGAGGCACAGACTTCTTTTTTTTATTCTTTCCCTTATAGGAGGTTCTTGGTGAGGGTGGGGGTACGGGGGAGGGAGCCTGTGAACCTTGCGAAGCAAGTTCACGGTCGCTTGCGACCTTTTCTTCTCCGAAGAAGGGGCTCCCTCCCCCGAAAACTCCTCCTCCTCCTCATAACACCCCGGCGCGGAGGCGGTAGCCGGAGGGGGAATGGGAGACGAGGGGACGCGGGTCGATGAGGGCTGCTTTTTGATTGATATGATGGATATGGACGGCGAGGGTTGCGAGCTTGTGCGGGGTATTGGGGAAGCAGAGGGTGAGGATATCCTCTGCGGAGGTTGGACGCGGCGCGCGGTAGAGGAGCAGATGGAGGATGCGAAGCTCGGTTGGCGTGAGGCTCAGGGGATAGCCCTTGTAGCAGGCGCTTTTGGAGGTCAGCTCGACCGTGAGTGTAGCGGCTGAGAGGGAAGCGGCGGAAAAGCCGCATTGTGAGGCATAGAAGCAATTGACACGCGCGGCGATCGAGGACGGGTCGGAATCGCGGATGGTCTCGCAAAGCTCGGAGGGGGACGTGCCGTCGGGGAGAATGAGGGCAACGGGCATTTGCGGATAGCGCGCGAGAAGGGTGCGGAGCATCTCTTGGGCGAGGGCATTGGAATCGGTGAGGTCGATCACGATGCCTCCGATATCCTTTTTGTCGCAGAGAAAAAGCGCGGTTTCAAGCGAGGCAAGGAGGGAGTGCTGACCGTCGGTGTGCAGATATGAGGCGATCGCGCGAGCGCGAAGAGCGGAATCGGAAATCAGTAAAATCATAGATCAAAAATTCATTTTTTCGTTAAAAGAGGCTCCGCGCCACGGGACACGGAGCTTTTTTGTTTTATTGTACAACGGCGTCACCCGTGACGGTGACGAATCTTGCGAAGTTGATCACGGGAGGCGTTATGGGCGTGGATCTTTCCCCCGAGTTGGGGTTTCTCACGACCGCAGTAGAGGCAATGGCATCCACGGTTTCCATTCCGTAAACGACGCGCCCGAATGCGGCGTACTGACCGTCAAGTCCCTCGTTGTCTGCGTGCATAATAAAGAATTGGCTCGATGCGGAGTTGTAGGAATAGCCCCCACGCGCCATCGAAATGACGCCGCGCTTGTGGCTGATGGGATTTTGATGTCCGTTGGCGGAAAATTCACCCTTGATCTTCTGTGCCGCGCCGCCCGTTCCGTCGCCTTCGGGATCTCCGCCCTGGATCATAAAGCCCTTGTAGATGCGGTGGAAGGTCAGACCGTTGTAAAATCCGTCGCCAACGAGCGATTTGAAGTTTTCAACGGTGATGGGAGCGGCGGTGGGATCAAGCTCAAGGACGAGCTTGCCCGTTTGCTCAGCGCCCTTGGAGTCGATGAAGGTAATGCTCATCAGCACGTGGTTGGTGGGCTCTTCGCTGAATTCGGTCTTGAAATCCGACTCGTTGATGCCTTCGTCGTTTCTGCAGGCGGCGAGCGCGGTGAGCGAGAGTGCGAGGGTAAGAAGGAGCGCAAGCGCGCGAAGGATGTGCTTGTTCATATAAGGAATTCCTTTCATCATCGGTTATTCGAGAGACTTGAGATAGTCGTAGCAGACGCGGATCTCGGTCATACCGTCGGGCGTGCAGGTCTCGCTCTCAACGATCATCGGGAGCCCTAATTCAAGTGCCTTGCGGTAGACTGCGGCAACGGGAGCGGTGCCCTCACCGAGCGGCTTTCCGCATTCGCCCTCTGCCGCGGGGATTCCGTCCTTTACGTGGATGACGCGGAGGCGATCCTTCTTGCGCTCCATCTCGGCAACGGGATCGATGCCCGCGTGGAACGCCCAATAGGTATCCAGCTCAAAGAACAGATCGGTCTCCTTTTCAAGGATCTCCATTGCGTAGAGACCGTCGTCATTGGGGAGGTATTCGGTGTGATGGTTGTGAAAGCCGACCTCAATGCCTGCCTCGCGCAGACGGGGAAGAGCCCATTCAAGCTGAGCGAGGAATTCGCGGATCTGCTCCTCGGTCTTGATCTTCGCGGCAGGGATGATCAGCTCGTTGATGCCGAGGATCTTCATCTCCTCGACCGTCTGCTCGATCCGATCGGGCAGGAGTGCCTTGATGCCGACGTGCGCACCGCAGACCGTCAGTCCGAATTCATCGGCGCACGCGCGCAGCTCGGCGGCGGTGAGGTCACCGTAGCCCGCAAGCTCAACGCTCTTGTATCCGATCTCTGCCACGCGGCGAAGCGTTTCACGCATTCCTTGCTCCTTGACGCAATCGCGCACACTGTAAAGCTGTACTCCGTAATTCATCCTTCGTCCCTCCGAGTTTCACATAATAAAAATATTATAGCAAAATAAGAGGGGAATGTCAAGTTTTTCTCCCCATTTGGGATATATTTTTCCCCCTTCGCGGATATGCTAATACGGAAGAATTTTTTTGGGGGGATGAATTTGAAGGGCGAGAGAGTGATGCGGTGGGCGGCGATCTGTATCTGCGGTTTGACGGCGGCGCTTGGAGGCTATCTTGCTCTGCGCTATCTTCTCCCCGCGATCCTGCCCTTTCTCATCGCGTTTGCGATCGCGTCGGCGATCCTACCGCCTGCAAGACGGATCGCGCGCAGGACGGGGATCTCCGAGCGGATCTGTGCCGCCGTACTGCTCTTGCTGTCGCTCGCGCTCATCGCGTGGGGGCTTTGGGCAGGGATCTCAAGGGGAACGAGGGAATTGCACGCCCTGCTTGACAGAATGATGAGTCGGTACGGCACGATCGACGGGATGCTTTCGGCGTGGATGGACGGTGTGGAGGAGGCGCTTTCCGCGATCGGACTTGTCGGACGGGACGATCCGATGCTGCGCGAGCGGCTTTACGGCTTGCTCTCTGCCGTTCTGTCGGCGCTCTCGGCACAGCTTCCTGTCTTGGCGGGGCGGCTTTTGTCGGCACTTCCCACCGTGCTGCTTGCCTCGGTGATCTCGGTGATCGCGGCGTTTTATTTCTGCATCGACCGTGAGGCGATCGGGCATGGGATCGTTTCACTCTTGCCGCCGCAGATCCGAGCAAGGCTGCCCGCCTGGCGTGCGCGCGCACGGCGTCTCTCGCTGCGGTATCTCAAATGCTATCTGCTCCTGATGCTTATTACCTTTTTCATCCTGCTGGTGGGCTTTCTTCTGCTCGGTGTTTCCACGCCCCTTCTGCTCGCGCTCCTTGCGGCGATCGTCGATATGCTCCCCGTGCTGGGCGTGGGGACGGTGCTGATCCCCTGGGCGATCCTGCTCCTGCTCCGAAAAAGCTACTATCGGGGATTTGGCTTGCTCATTCTGTATGCCGTCTGCACGCTGGTGCGGCAGGTGGCGGAGCCAAAGCTTTTGGGGCGCAGTCTGGGGCTTGGTGCCTTTCCCTCGCTCGTTGCCACCTACGTCGGCTTTTCGCTCTTCGGGATCGTCGGAATGCTCCTCGCGCCGCTCCTGCTTCTGCTTCTGCGGTCGCTTTCGGTCGGGACGTCGAGAAACCGCGAAAAGAACGATTGACAAATGCGCCCTGCTGTGGTATACTATTTGGAGAAACGACAAAAAAGGAGCATTTTTCTATGCGTGTACTCATCCTATCAGCGAACACGGGACGCGGCTACGATTCCGCCGCAAAGTCTCTGGCAGAGCAGATGGAACGACTCGGAATGGAATATGAGATCGCGGATGCGCTCACCTTTATCTCGGATAAGGCGTCGGATTTTGTCAGCCGTTGGCGCGCAAAGATCTATCGGCATTTTCCTCGCCTCTTCGGTGTGATCTACCGCTACGAGGAAAAGCACTCGGTGCGCTTTGTTTACGAGCGCTGTGCAAAGGGCGCGGAGGCACTGGCAAAGAAGCTGGAAGCAGGGAAGTATGACGCGGTGCTGTGCGTGCAGGTCTTTGCAGGGATGATGCTCTCGGAGGCAAGAAGACGCTACGGCGTGCGCCTCCCCTCCTATTTCGTTGCACCCGACTATACCTCCAGCCCCGGAATCTCGGAGATGAATCTCGACGGCTATTTCGTGCCGCACCGCCTCCTCTTTGCCGATTTTATCCGCAGTCTCATCCCCGCGGACAAAATGGCGGCAACGGGAATTCCCGTGCGTGAGGCGTTCTACCGCCCTACCGATAAGCTTGAAATGCGCCGCCTGCTGGGGCTTCCCGAGGAGGGAAAAATGGTGCTCTTCGGCTGCGGCAGCATGGGCTACGGAAAGCTTGAAAAGGCTGCCCTGATGATGCGCCGCCGCCTCCCCGAGGATGCCTATATGGTGGTCCTCTGCGGCAAAAACGAGCGCGCGTACGCGACACTCAAGCCCTACGCCTCCGATAAATTCTTCGTGGTTGGATTCACCGATTACATCGTCGAATATATGGGCGCCGCCGACCTCTATATCACAAAGCCCGGCGCACAGACCACGGGCGAGGCTATGGCAAGACGCCTGCCAATGGTCTTTATCAACGCCGTTCCCGGATACGAAAGCCATAACTTCGATTTCCTCATCCGCCAGGGCGTTGCAACCGGAGCCAAAAATTGGCCCGAGGTCATCCAGCTCGCGTGTAAAGCACTCGAAAAGCCCGAGATCCTCGAGGCGGAGCGCCGCGCAATGGATAAATTCGTCGCCCCGAACGCCGCCGAAACCATCTGCCGCTATATCCAAAAAGGCAAATGGGTTTGAGGAGTGGGAGTTTTTGTGGGGGATTGACTGTGGGGGAGGGAGCCCCTTCTTAGACCAGAAGGGGCTCCCTCCCCCACACCCCCTCCCTCACCAAGAACCTTTAATAGGAAAGAGGAGAAAATAAATTCGTTCGTCTGTGCCCCTGTCGGTTGAGAGGGGCGCGGATTTTTTGTTTTTTAGCAGCATTTTTCTATTTAAGGAAAGAGAATCCGACAAGCGAATTCATATAGTCCCCCTTTTTAAAGCTTTTGAAAGGGGGTGCGGGGGAAAAGCTTTTCTCTGAAAAGTTTTCCCCCGCGACCATCAAATTCCCCTCCACACATTGACAAAAGGGAGAAAATCTGCTACAATAAGGGTATAGCGATAGGGTTCTATCGCGAATAAAAAAAGGAGATTTACGTTATGAAAAAGATCATCAGAATTGTTGCGCTTTGTCTTATTCTTGTTATGGCAGTTACGGCACTTGCGTCCTGCAAGCCCTCGGGCACTTACGAAGCATTCATTGCCG
>JAZQWH010000184.1:0-21147 GCA_045632205.1 Eubacteriales bacterium | reverse complement strand
CGGCACAGAATAGCCCCGAAGGTGAGGCTACCCCAGCCAACACAAAAGCCACCCGATCGGCGTATGCAGGGTATTGGAATTTGTGAGACAAATTCGAAGATTTTTCGCCGAGCCGCTTGTGAGCAAGCTCCCAGACGGCTTTCGGCTCAAATGCGGACCTACATTCTGCGCCTGCGGCACAGAATAGGCGAAGGTGAGGCAACCACAGCCAACACAAAAGCCACCCAATTGGGTGGCTTTTGTGTTGGCTGGGGGAGCAGGATTCGGGCCTACGAATGCCAGAGTCAAAGTCTGGTGCCTTACCGCTTGGCTATACCCCATTCTGTTTTCGAACGGAAATATTATATCACATTATTTTCCTTCTGTCAAGTGAAAAATACAAGCTTCGAAAAAAGAATTTTGCTTTTCCTGCAGACACGTCTTGAAATCCGAGTACAAAACTGTTATAATGAGCTTATCAGTGAGCGGGAGGTGGGATTTTTGACAAAACGCGTATTATGCGTGCTTTTCTCTCTGCTTCTCTTGCTCTCCTGCACGTCCTGCAAAAGCGAGGAAGCGTCCGATTCCGCTGTCTTCCGATTTCAGGACGTCGGGCAGGGTGATGCTACGCTTCTGCGCACCGACGCGGGCGATATTTTGATCGACGCAGGTACGGATCACGAACAGGAATCGCTTTGCCTCCATCTTGAGCATCTTGGTGTTGAGCGGCTTCTTCTTGCGATCTTCACACACTCCGACGAGGATCACGTGGGCGGCGCGGACGGAATTCTCCGTCGTTTTCCTGCCGAATCGGTATGGATCGGAGATTCGTTTGCGGATACCGAATGCACGCGCCTTTTGCTTTCTGCCGCGGCAGAAACGGGAGCAACGGTCGAGCGTGTCTCGGCGGGAGAGGCGCGAAGATTCGGTGATCTTATCCTCTCTGTGCTTTTTCCGCTTCCGCGCACGTCGGAGGGCACGGTCAACGATCTTGGGCTTGTCCTCAAAATCACCTACGGTGACGTTTCCGCGCTTTTTATGGGAGATGCATCCTCGGAAACGGAGCGCGCCTTGCTTGCACATTATGACAGGACGGTTCTTCGCGCAGATCTTCTCAAGGTCGGGCATCACGGTGCGGCCACGTCGAGCAGTGAGCCGTTTCTTCGTGCCGTGCAACCGAAATATGCGCTCATCAGCTGTGCTCGCGGGAATTCCTACGGGCATCCGCACGGGGAAACGCTGGCGCGCTTGGAGGCGGTCGGTGCAACCGTTCTCCGTGTTGATCTGTCGGGCGAGATCGAGGTTCGTACCGATGGCAAAGCGCTGTGGAGCGTGACACCGTAATAAGTTTTTTAATTTCGATGAATAAGGAGAAAACGATGAACGTATTGATCACAGGCGGCTCTCGGGGAATCGGTGCCGCATGCGTGCGTGCCTTTTGCGCGCAGGGCGACCGTGTCGCATTTTTCTACAATAAATCCGAGGAAGCGGCAAGCGCGCTGGCACTTGAGACGGGGGCTGTTGCGATCCGTGCCGATCTGACCGATGCGGACGCGATCCGTGCGGCGACGGAGCGTGCGGAGGCGGAGCTTGGGAGCATTGAGGTGCTCGTCAACAATGCGGGGATCTCGCAGATCAAGCTGTTTACCGATCTGACCGATGCGGATTGGCGTACGATGATCGATACCAACCTCAGCGGCGCCTTTTTCGTTACGCGTGCGGTTGCAAAGGGAATGATCGCGAGACAGTATGGGAGGATCATCAATATCGGTTCGATGTGGGGCAAGGTCGGCGCCTCCTGCGAGGTGCATTATTCTGCCGCAAAGGCGGGATTGCGTGGTATGACGATGGCACTTGCAAAGGAGCTTGGCCCCTCTCATATCACGGTCAATTGCGTCGAGCCCGGGGTGATCGACACCGAAATGAACGCGGCACTCGATAAGGAAACACGCTTGGCGCTCTGTGAGGCAACCCCGCTTTGCAGGATCGGTGCGCCGAATGAGGTCGCCGCGCTCGTGTGCTTCCTTGCCTCCAAGGCGGCATCCTTTGTCACGGGGCAGAGCATCGGTGTGGACGGTGGATTTGCCATTTGATGCGGAGCGTGGCTCTGATTTTCTCATTTTTGTATTCGGAAGCTTACTTTTTTTTCAAAAAAGGAGAAAAAAATCAAAAAAACTATTTACAAAACCGAAATACAAGTGTATAATATATGATGTATAGACTCAATACCACGTAAAAAGGACGGGTTTGAAATGAAAGACGAAAAGATTGAAGCAACCGTAGTTGAGACGGCAGAAGAGGTGCAGGCACCGGGCAAGGGCATCGGAGGGGTTCTCTCCTTTGCAAGCAAGGTTCGCTCTACCGCAATTCTGAGCCTCGCGAAGACGTTGAATAAGCCTACGAGCACCTTTGCAAAAACGGTGCTTGGAAAGAACGTGAAGTCCATCGCAGACGTCGGTGCGCACGTTGAGGTCGCAAAGCTCAGCTGCGATTTTATTACCTCGCTTGCAGAGAAGATCGACCGTTTCCTCGCACGCGCTGAGGCAGAGCCCGAGGAGATCGTTGAGGAGGCTGTTGAGGCACCCGTCGAGGAGCCTGTTGCAGAGACCTTTGCTGTGGTTGAGGCAGCCGACAACGATGAGGATGACGATGATGATGAGGATAAGCTCCCTGCAGGACTTTCCTCGCTCAAGCTGGATTACATCGACGTAATGGAGGAGCCTGAGAAGTATCAGGAAATGCTCGCGCAGGAGGCAAGAGGCGAGGTTCAGCTCGTCACGCGTTACCGCCGCAGCTTTGTTTCCAGACTCATTCAGTCTCAGGGCAACGTCCAGGATTACTACAATGAGTTCAAAAATCTGCTCCTTTCCTACAAGGGAGTCAAGGGCCGCGTAAGCTGGGGCAACGAGTCCTTCAACAAGGGCCGCGCACAGGTTGCAAAGTTTGCCGCAAAGTCCAAGACGCTTTACGTTTATCTTGCAATCGATCCCAAGACGCTTGAGGATGCATCCTACGAGGTTGTGGACGTTTCCGACAAGAAGAAGTATGCCGCTGTTCCAGCGCTGATCAAGGTGCGCGGAGATCGCAAGTTCAAGTTCGTGATGGATCTGATCCGTCAGATCTGCGAGAATGATCTTGCACTGCCCGCAGTTGCGGATTTCGCTCCCGAGGATTACCACGTTGCATACCGCAAGACCGATGATCTCGTTGCAGAGGGCTTGGTCAGAAAGTTTGTTGCCGCGATCCCCGCAGAGAGAGCTTGAAAAAAGATCAAAAGGTGATGACCGACGGTCATCACCTTTTTTTATACTGTAATGGGGAGGAGCGTAAGAATTCCGAGGAGAATGAGGGGAGCGAGGATGGATTGCATCAGCTTGGAGGCAAAATACGGACGCAGGGAAAGTCCCGTGCGGTCGCAGAGCGAGAGCGTCTGACAGTGGACGGAAATGCCCGACCATCCTGCGGCAAAGGCGGCAAGGCAGGCGGCGTGGATCGGGGAAGGGAGCGTTGCGGCTTGATTCATACCGCTTGAAAGCTCAAACAGACAAAAGAGCGCGGCACGTGCCGTTTCGGGGAGTGCTTGCACGGGGGGAAAATAGGCAAACGTTCCGATCAGTGCCGAAAAAAAGACCACGTATGCGCAGATCAGGAGCATATTGGTTGCCGAGGTACGCATCGCGTCGCAAAACGTCTTGACGCTGACGGGGGTGTGGGGAGGCACGCTCTGTATCGGCGCGCACGCGGCAGTCTTCTTTGAATTTGGAAGATGCGCGAGCAGGAGTCCCGTGCAAAGAGCGGCTGCAAGCACGGAGACGTAGAGCGCAATTCCAAATCCCGCGCTTCCATACAGTGCGGTGCCGACGGCAGAAATAAGAAAAGCGGAGGAGGGACAGGAGGAAATTCCGATGACGCGCTCCGCTTCCTCTTGTGTGATCCTGCCCTGTGCCAGCGCGACGGTCGTGTAGCGCGTGCCAATGGGGAAGCCGCAAAGTGTGCCGAGCAAATAGGCACAGCACCCTGCCTCCGAGAGACGAAGAAGCCGCCCAAGTGGCTTGGAAAATCGGCAAAGCAGGGAAGTGCCCACACCGCAGGTCGCGATCATTTCCGAGAGGACCAGAAAGGGGAAAAGCGCGGGAATGACCGTTTGGGCACAAAGCGAGAGCCCCTGCCGCATTGCGCGCACTGCCACGTCCGCGTTGCGCAGAATGAGAAGGAGACAAAAGAAGAGGAGCAGACCGAGCGGAATTTGCGAGACGGTTGGTAAAATCGAATCGTATTTTGCTTGCGAAGGATGAGTTTTTGAGGTCATTGCGAGCCTTCCCTTTGCATAGAATTGGATGAGCGTCCGCATGGCGGCACTGATAAATTTTACTCAAGCAGGGTGTGATTTATGCCGTTGGATGCGTGATCCTGCAAACGGAGGAAAAGGTCTATGAAGCGTGAGAGATATGATATGAGTGGCGGTCGGCTTCCGCAGAAGAGGCGCGGCGGTGCGGCATTGGTGGTACTGCGCGGAATGCGGGAGGTTGCGGTGTACGGATGTCAACGGATCCTTTGCTATACGCCGACACGCATTTTGCTCGGCGTGGATCGCTGTTCGTTGGAGATCGCGGGAAATGAGCTTTCCTGCACCTCCTTCTCGGGCGGCGCGGTGACCGTTGTCGGTTGGGTGACGGGGGTGCGCTATCTTCTCGCATCGGAGGAGGTTGCGCCTTGAATCTGTTTTATGCTATGGTTGGATACCGAACGCTTTACGCGAATGCGAAAAACGCACTCCGACTCCTCAACCTATGTATGGAGTGCGGATTTTCCTATGATCGGTTTGTCTCCGAGGAGGACGGCGGCGTGCGATTTTCCTGCGATGAGATCACCGCAAGAAGATTGCTCCGAAGTGCCGAGGCGCGCGGAATCTGTGTTGCCGTGCTGGAGTGCGGAGGAATGCCGCATTTTCTCCGACGCTATCGCAGACGGGCGGGAATGGCACTGGGGCTACTGCTCGGGGCGATTTTAATTTGGCTGTCGGGACGCTACGTCTGGGACGTGCGCGTGACGGGAAATGAACACCTGACCTCGGGGGAGGTGTGCGCGATCCTGCGTGAAAACGGCTTTGGGGTGGGAAGCCGCCTGTCGGAGCTGGATTCTGCCGCGATCGAAAATCGCGTGATGATCGCAAGTGATCGAATCGCGTGGATGTCGCTGTATATGGACGGCACGGTTGCGCGGGTGCAGATCCGGGAAAACGAGATGCCGCCCGCTGCGGAGAGCAAAAGACCTGCCAATCTTGTGGCAAATTGCGACGGACAGATCGAATCCCTGATGCTCTATCGAGGGAACTGTCTTGTCAAGGTGGGGCAGGCGGTACGCGCGGGAGATCTGCTGGTCAGCGGTCTGTATGACAGTCAGAGCGTCGGATTCTATGCAACCCGTGCCGCGGGAGAGGTGCGGGCGCGCGTTTGGGAGACGGTTCGTATCGAAATTCCGCTAACCTACGAGCAGAAGGTGTGGGGAGAAGAAAAAATTGGTGCGCTCTCGCTCGATTTCTTCGATTTTTCCCTGAAATTTTTCGAAAACAGTAGAAATCGGGATACCTTGTGTGATATAATAGAGGTTAGGAAACCGTGGGAGCCGCTTGGAATTTCAAACGTTCCCGTCTCGCTTCGGATCGAGCGGATAACGCCCTACACGGTTGTAACGGCAACGCGCACGCACGAGGAAGCACGGATGCTGGCGTATGAGGAGCTGGCACGTACGCTTGCCGCACGGACCGAATGGTCGGAGCTGCTTGAGAGGCGTGTGGAGACCACGTTGACCGATTCCGCACTGATCCTCGATTGCACCGTGCTTTGTATACGGAATATTGCAGAGCAGGTCGAGTTTGAGATCGTGCCGTAATTTTTTGGATGGAAGGGAAGTCCTATGAGCCGAAGGATGATCAAAATGAAATATTCGGGAGCTACCGCGAAAATTTTCGGCAGCTTTGACAGCAATGCCGATATGATCGAAAAGCACTTTTCGGTCACGCTCCGCAATCGGGAGAGCGAGGCGGGAGACTCCATTATTCTGGAGGGAGAGGATGAAGCGGCGGTGGATGCGGCTGCGAGATGCATTTCGTATCTGCACGAGCTTTCCGCCAATACCGACATTCTCACCGAGCAATCGGTGCAGTACGCTATCGATATGATCTCCTCGGGGCAGAGCGAGGCGCTTGAGCGCTTGGGCGACGAGTGCATTTGCCTCACCACGCGCGGAAAGCCCATCAAGGCAAAGACGGTCGGTCAGAAGCAATACGTGGATCTGATCCGCAAGAACACCATCGTGCTGGGCGTAGGGCCTGCGGGCACGGGTAAGACCTTTCTTGCCGTTGCAATGGCGGTGCGTGCGTTGCGCGAAAAGCAGGTCAACCGCATCATTCTCACGCGCCCCGCGATCGAGGCGGGAGAGAAGCTCGGCTTTTTGCCCGGTGACCTCCAAAGCAAGATCGATCCCTATCTCCGTCCGCTTTACGACGCGCTCTACGAGATGATGGGGACCGAAAATTACCAAAAGCTTGTGGAGAAGGGAACCATTGAGATCGCGCCGCTTGCCTATATGCGAGGACGAACGCTTGACGATTCCTTCATTATCCTCGACGAGGCACAGAACGCAACGCCCGAGCAGATGAAGATGTTCCTCACCCGTCTGGGCTTTAATTCCAAGGCAGTGGTCACGGGTGACCTCAGCCAGACCGACCTGCCGCGCGGACAAAAAAGCGGTCTTTCCGCGGCGGTCAAGATCCTTTCGGGAATTGATGACATCGGGATCCACTATTTCTCGGATTGCGACGTCGTCCGACACCGATTGGTGCAAAAGATCATTCAGGCATATGAAAAATATGACCGTGAGCTGCTTCGCCGAGAGGCAGAGAAGCAGGAAAAACGAAATGCCGCAGGCAAACGAAAGGGAGAATGAGAGATGGAAAGAAAGATGAAGCTCAAGATTGATTTTGCAAACGAGCAGGAGAAGATCGCGCTCCGCTATTCACTCAAGATGCTGGTGCGCCGCGCCGTGGAGGCAACGCTCGATTACGAGCAGTTTGGGAACCCCTGCGAGGTCTCGGTCACCTTTACCGACAATGAGAAGATCCACGCGCTCAACAAAAAATTCCGCGGTGTGGACCGTCCCACCGACGTGCTTTCCTTCCCGCTGTTTGATTACGAGGGCGTGAGCGAGGAGCCGCCTGTGGACGAATTGATGGGAATGCTTGGCGACATCGTGCTCTCTCTTGAGCAGGCGCAGGCGCAGGCAGACGAATTCGGACACAGCTTTGAGCGCGAGGTTGCCTTCCTTTGCGTGCATTCTATGCTGCATCTGCTCGGCTACGATCACGAGACGGGCGAGGAGGACGAGGCGGATATGAGACGCCGCCAGAGTGAAATTATGGATCTGATGGGGTTGTCGGTCAAATGAAGGGTTTGAATTTCCGTTTTGAAAAAAAGAAGCCGGAGGACAAGCCCACGGCGTCGGTTACCGAGGCAGAGGAGATCGATACGGCGGGACAGACCGAAACCTTTTGGACGCGCAACGTCCGTCTGTTGACCTTCCTGATCTGCGTGGCAGTATTTTTGGTTGCGTTCGGGCCGTACAGCGTGTTCCAAATTTCTTCCTGCATAGCGGAAAATCGCTTGGAGGGAGAAGAAATGACGGTAATGGACGTTTGGGATCTGGCACAGATCCGCGAAAATCTGAGACTGAAGGATTTTGAGTGCTATACGCGCTCGAAATCCGAGGGAGAGGATATCCTCTACTACACGGTCGTCGTAGAGGATACGTATCTCGTTATGGTGGGCGCACCCTCTCGCCGTTCGCCGCTTACCTATTTTACAGTGTCGCGTATGGACAACGATCGCACGGTTGACGTGATGAATCCGAGGCTTAACCCGTCAGAGCTTTCCGCGTTGCTTGGCGTGAAATGACCGATTGAAAGGAAACGATATGAAAAGAACAGGCTTTATTACTATTGTAGGCAGACCGAACGTCGGAAAATCGACGCTTCTCAATGCGATTCTGGGGGAGAAGATTGCAATCGTTTCCTCCAAGCCGCAGACCACGCGCACCCGTATTGCGGGAATCGAGACGCGCGGAGAGGATCAGTTTGTCTTTCTGGATACGCCGGGTATCTTCAAATCCAAGAACGCGCTCGGTGATTTTATGGTCAAAACGGCGAACAGCACGATGAAGGACGGCGACGCGGTCATTCTCGTCATCGATGCGGGATATGAGCCGGGTGACGTGGAGGAGGGCGTGATCGCTTACCTCAAAAAATCCGAAACGCCTGCCATTCTCGCGGTCAATAAGGTCGATCTCTACCGCCGTGAGCAGATCGCGCAGACCATTGCGGCATATGCGCAGAGGTTTGATTTTTCCGCTGTTGTGCCCATTTGTGCCAAAAACGGAAAATACGTAAACGAATTGATGGACGAGTGTGCCAAGCTTTTGCACGAGGGCGATTGGTTCTACGAGGAGGATATGGTCACCGATCAGCCGATGCGACAGATCGCCGCGGAGATCATCCGCGAGAAGGTTTTGCGTACGGTCGATAAGGAGATTCCGCACGGCGTTGCGGTCGTGATCGAGGAATACAAGATCGATGGGGGACTTGTCAGCATCCGCGCGGAGATCTATTGTGAGAAGGCTTCTCACAAGGGCATTCTCGTCGGTAAAAACGGCGAGACGCTCAAGCGCATCGGCTCGTATGCGCGCGCAGACCTGGAAAAGCTGGTTGACGGCAAGGTCTATCTTAATCTTTGGGTCAAGGTCAAGGAAAATTGGCGTGACAGTGCGCGCGGCGTGCTGAATTTCGGCTATACAGAGGAATAAAAAACGATTGAACGGAGGTGAGGACGGTGCATGAGGCGATCGACGGCGTTGTCGTGCGTGTGCGCGATACGGGAGAAAGAGACCGCTATCTTTCCGTCCTGACCGCCGAGCGCGGACGGATCACGTTGCTTTCCAAGGGGAGTCACTCTCTTCGCGGAACGCAAACCGCGGTCAGTCAGCTCTATACGTACGGCAATTTTGAATTCTACCGACGTGGGGATTTTAATATTCTCAAGGGTGGGAGCGTGAGCAGATCGTTTTATCGCTTGAGCCGGGATATCGATCGGCTCAATCTTGCGTCCTATCTGTGCGAGGTTGCCTGCGAATTGACCGATGAGGGTGAGCCTGCCGAGGAGATGCTGCGGCTTTTGCTCAACTCGTTTCACTGCATTGAGAACGAGGTTTACCCGCAGGAGCTGATCAAGGGCGCGTTTGAGATGCGAGCGGCAACGCTTTCGGGCTATGAGCCCGATCTTTCGTGCTGTACGGCCTGTGCGTGCAGAGAGGCGGAGCATTGGTATCTGGACGTAATGAACGGATCTCTCATTTGCCCCGAATGCCTCAAAAAGAGGGGAAGTGCGGCAAAGCAGGTCGGAGTCTATGACGATCTGCGCGAGGCAGAGGTGCTATGCCCGATTTCCGCGGCGGTGCGCGCGGCATTGGAATATTGCGTGCGCGGCCCACTCTCAAGGCTTTTTTCCTTCGAGCTTCGGGATGAGGAGGATCTTCGCACGTTTGCCAAGACCGCACAGACCTATCTGCTCTCCCATCTCGGTCGCGGATTTGATTCGCTTGATTTTTACAATACGATGCGGGATCCCAAGGCTTCCGCAAAAGGAATCTGAGTTATGAGCTTTTCTGAAAAAACACTGAAAATATTGGAATTTGATAAGATCCGCGCGTTGCTTTCGGAATGTGCACCTACGGAGGGCGCAAAGCAGCTCGCGGCTCGTCTTGTTCCCTCCGATGACGGCGTGGAGGTTGCGAGACGTCTGGCGCGGACGACGGATGCGCGCAGGCTTGGAGACGTCAAGGGAATGCCGCCCTTCGGCTCGGTCAAGGACGTTTCGGATTCCTGTGAGCGTGCGGTCAAGGGGGCAATGCTCAACACGCGCGAGCTGCTGGAGATCGCAAGACTTCTGCGATCCTCGCGTATGCTGCTTGACTATTCGCGCGCGAACCGTACCTTCGAAACCTCGCTCGACGTGATCTTTGAGCGTCTGCTTCCCAACCGTACGCTGGAGGAGCGCATTACGCGCTCGATCCTCTCGGAGGATATGATCGCGGATGAAGCCAGCCCTGCTTTGGCGGATATACGCCGTAAGATCCGCGAGGCGAACAATAAGATCAAGGAAACGCTTCAGCGCTTTATCGGAGGCTCCTACTCCAAGGCGCTGCAGGAAAATATCGTCACGATGCGAAACGGGCGCTACGTGGTTCCCGTTAAGGTCGAATGCAAGAGCGAGATCAAGGGATTGATCCACGATACCTCCTCCTCGGGGGCAACCATATTTGTCGAGCCGATGGCGGTCGTCGATGCGAACAACGAGCTGAGAATGCTCGAATCCAAGGAGGAGCACGAGATCGAAAAGATCCTTTATGCGCTCTCCTCGGAGGTCTCCTCCGCATCGGAATCGCTTCGTCTCAATTATCTCAACATTACCGATCTGGCGTTTTATTTCGCTTGCGGAGAGCTTTCCGCGAGAATGAAGGCGAGCGCACCTACGATTTGCGAGGCGCGGGCGCTTGATCTGCGCCGTGCGCGGCATCCGCTTATCTCCGCAGAAAAGGTCGTACCCACGAATATCAAAATGGGTGACGGCTATGATACGCTCATCGTTACGGGCCCGAACACGGGTGGAAAAACGGTCACGCTCAAAACGATCGGTCTGTTTGCGCTGATGACGCAGGCGGGCTTGCATATCCCCGCCGAGGCGGAATCCTCTATTTGCCTCTTTGGCAAGGTTTTGGTGGATCTTGGAGACGAGCAGAGCATTGAGCAATCGCTCTCCACCTTCTCCTCGCATATGGTCAACATCGTGCGCGTGGTGAACGAGGTGGATGACCGTTCGCTCTGTCTCTTTGACGAGCTGGGCGCGGGAACCGACCCCGTCGAGGGAGCGGCGCTTGCCGTTTCGATCATTGAGCAGGTGCGCGCAGCGGGGGCGATGTGTGCGGCGACCACGCATTATACCGAATTGAAGACCTTTGCGCTCAATACCGAGGGTGTACAGAATGCATCCTGTGAATTTGACGTTTCCACTCTGCGTCCCACTTACCGATTGATGATCGGTACCCCCGGAAAATCCAATGCGTTTGCCATTTCCGCAAAGCTTGGCTTGCCCGAGGAGGTGCTGGAGCGTGCAAGGGCGCACGTCAGCAGTGATCACCGTCAGTTTGAGGACGTGATCGAAAAGCTGGAGGCGTCGAGACTTGAGGCAGACCGCAACCGTGAGGCGGCGGAGCGCTTGCGCCGCGAATACGAGCAGCTCAAAACGCAGGCAGAGCGCGAGATCAAGACACGCTTTGCGCAGGCGGAGCGCGAGGTCGAGCAAAATCGGCGCAAGGCACAGCAAATGCTGGATACCGCACGCGCATCGAGCGAATTTATCTTTGCACAGCTTGAGAAGGCTAAAAAGGCGGAGGAGGCGGGCAGACTGACCGAGGAGCTTGCCGAAACGCGCAGAGCCGTTCGTCTGGCAATCCGCGAGAACGACGACAAGGTCAACCCCGTGGAGGAAAAAACAAACGAAAAATACGTCTTGCCGCGCGATCTCCGTGTGGGAGACAAGGTCTATATCGTTAACATCGATAAGGAAGGCGTGCTGGTGGAGCTGCCCGACCGCGGCGGTAACGTGATGGTGCAGGCGGGAATCCTTAAAACGCGCACCAAGCTTGCAAATCTTCGCTTGATCGAGGAAAAGGTCAAGGTCGTCAGTGGGAAGAAGACCACGGCGGCAAAGGATTTCCACGTCACGGTCAACCGCGATTTCCGCGATGAGATCGATCTGCGCGGAATGCTTGGAGACGAGGCGTGGCTCGCGGTGGATAAATATCTTGATGAGGCGATGGTTGCCAATTTCGGAAAGGTACGTCTGATCCACGGAAAGGGAACGGGCGCGCTCAAAAAGGCACTTTGGGAGAGGATGCGAAAGGATCGTCGCATCAAATCCTTCCGTCTCGGACAGTACGGAGAGGGCGATGGCGGCGTGACCGTTGTCGAGCTGAAATGATCCGAAGGAACGTTCGAATTTGATTATTACGGAAAAGAGAGGACATTGCTATGAAAGCAACGGAGAGAGAGATTCAGCTGCTGAATTCTCTGTATGAAGGCAGAAGGGTATTCCACGGAGAATTACACGATCATTCCGCTTCGGGCGGAAGAAGCGACGGCAAGCGCTCGCTTTCGCATTGGAGAGGTGCGATGGAGGCTTTGCAGATGGATTTTGCCGCAATTCTCGATCATCACCAGGTTCGGCATATGTATTTGCCCGAGTGGGAGGACGGCGTTTTTATTGGTGGCACCGAGCCGGGGCTTCATCATATCGTGGACATCCCGGTTGAAAAAAACGGGTTGCACTATAATATGATCTTCGAGGGCCCGAAGCCGCTTGAGGAATTGCTCTCGGAATTTGAGGAGTTCAAGTTCACGGGTGGTCCTGAGGGGGAGTTTGCCTATCCCGATTTTACGACCGCGCGGTTTTGCGAGCTGATTCAAGCGGTCAAGGATAAGGGCGGCTTTTTCGTCTATCCGCACCCCAAGCAGGTCGCTGTTTCGGAGAATCCCTTGCACTATTGGTTTTGCGACGAGATCGCGATGGAAGTGTTCTACGTGAGTATGGATAGCCAATACACCGCGGAAAATTACGCGCTTTGGACCGATCTGCTCGCGCTTGGAAAGCGAGTATGGGCAAGTGCGGGCTGCGATAAGCACGCTTGCGCACAGGATACGGCACTGACAACGATTTATGCGGAGGAAAAAAAGAACGCCTCCTACATCGCACATCTGAGAGTGGGCGATTTTGTGTGCGGACCGATCGGAATCCGTATGTGCATCGGGGAGACCAAAATGGGCGGCAAATGTCAATTCGGAGACCGTCTTGTGATCTCCGTAGGCGATTTTCACCGCAGCGTCAAGGATCCCTCGCATCGCTACCGTCTCGATATTCTGGACGAGAACGGAGTGGTGGCTCAATACGCGCTCGGCTGTGAGGAGACGTCGTATTTTGCACTCGACACCGATCCTGCACGCAAATTTTACCGCGTTGAGGTGTTTGACGAAACAAGAGATCTCCGCATCGCAATCGGAAACCCGATCTGGAATCGATAAAAAACGGAGCGAACACGTTTTTTGTGATATGTTAAAAACACTTGACTTTTTTGCAGGTGGGATGTATTATGTGGTCAAAGCGATTCGTTTGGCAGAGGTGTATTTATTATGCTACATAAGATAAAAAAAAGAGATAGCTTTTTGCCGTATTTGTATATTTTCAGCGGCTTTTTGGTTTATCTCGGCGTTTATTCTGTCAGAGAACTTTTGGGGGCGGTATCGCCGAGCCTTTTGGAGGCTCATCTGTTTGATGCGGCGGGTCTTGGAGTGCTTTCCTCCGTTATGTTTATATCCTACGGTGTTGGACAGCTTGTAAACGGATTTCTCGGTGAAAAGCTGAATGTAAAGCTGATGATAACGCTCGGTCTTGTCGCCTCGTCGCTTTGTACTCTTCTTTTTGCGGTTGTTGACAGTCTTGCGTTTCGATACCTTTTGTGGACGGTGTGCGGATTTGCACTTTCCATGATTTACGGACCGCTGACAAAGAGCTTTTCCACACATTTGAGCGATGGTCTTGCACGGATTGGATATAATTTTTTGATTATCGGTGCAATTCTCGGAGCGACCGTTGCGGGATTTATCGTTGGGCTTTGCAATGTATGGTATGAGTCGTTTTTTATAATGGCTGCCGCGCTTGCAATTCCGTTGCTGATCTTCTTTATTACAAATCGAAAGATCGAAAAACGCATTCCGCGCGAATGTACGGCTGTAGACGGAGACTGCACTGCGAGTGCGCCGATCAACACTCAAAAATTCAGCTTCAAAACCTTTTTTTCTTGTTTTGGTATCACTACCGTTTGCTTTTTGATCGTCAATATGTTGATCAAGGCATCTCGCAATGCGGTTGCGTTTTGGGCGTCAACGTATTTGTCGAGTGCGCTTGGGTTTGATTCAGGAACCGCTGCGATCGTGTTTGGCGCGATGGCGACGATCAAGGTGGTCGCTCCGTTTTTTGCTCTCTGGGCTTATAAGCTGGCAAAGGAGAATGAGCGCGTTGTCATTTTTGTGTCGCTTTTGATCTCCTCGATTTGCTTTATGTTAATGATATTCGTCAAAGGTGCAATGTCACAGATCGCACTGTTTACGGTGGCACTGTTTTTCGTTGAGTGCGGTGGTTCTTTGATCGGATCGGTATTTTTGTTGCATTTCAAGCACTTTGGATGTGTCAGCGCGATCTGTGGATTTTTTGACAGCATGGCATATTTGGTGGCTGCGATATGTAGTATGGTGTTCTCCAACGTCCTTGCAGTTGGAGGATGGGCTGCAGTTTTGTGGATATGGGTTGCACTGCCGGCGGTTGCGGCGACGGTGATTTCCATTGTATTGAGCAAACGTAGGTTTTGCGTATCGGCAGACCGAACACACACGTTGTATGGAGGTAAATCATGAGAATTAAGCAGGACATTCACATTCACACCTATCATTCCGCATGTGCCGTCAAAGAGGCAACACCACAATTTTATATCGACAATGCTGTGAAGAGAGGCTTGGAGTTGATCGGCTTTGCAGATCATATGTGGGAGAACGGTCACGGATATTCTATCGCGTCTTATGAGAGACACCAATCAAATTTTGCAAAGCTCATCAAGGTCAAGGAGGATCTTGCGGGATGTACGATTCCGGACGGATTGCGAGTGTTGGTGGGGTGTGAAACCGATTTCGTAGCAGACAGCACACTCGGTATTTCGCGAGAAATTGCCGCACAGCTTGATTTCGTGCTTGCACCGCAGGCACATACGCATTTTCCGGAGGTTTGTCCGTCTCCTTACAGAGAGGATCGTGTTGCATGCGGCAAATTCTCCCTGGAAGCCTTTAAACGCTTGATGAAGCATCCCGATGCTGATCTGATCACCGCAGTTCCGCATCCGATGGGAACGCACTACGTCGGTCGTGAGGGCGGTGACTCGGATATTATCGCGGCAATGAGCGATGCGGATTTTCGAGAGGTGTTCTCTATGGCGGCAGAACGGCAAATCGGAATTGAGATCAATTCCAGCATCGTAATGCTTGCTTGTAAATTTACGGGTACGGACGGACATGATCTTGAACGCATCAAAAATCTCGAATATTACCGTATGTTCAGCATCGCCCGTGAGGTGGGATGTAAATTCACCTTCGGCTCCGATGCACACGGTCCCGATATGACGGCGGATTTTTGGTACGCGCAGGCTATGGCAGATGCACTTGGACTTACCGAAGCGGACGTACTTTTACTTTGATAACAAACGACCGTTGACACTGTGCTTTTGAGACACAGCGCCAACGGTCGGCTTTTTGTAGATTGGCTTAGAGCAATTCAACGGGAAGGGAGCGGCGTGTTCCGCGGCTCATAGAGGCAACGTGATCCTTCAATTTTTCAAAGGTCTCGTCGCTCAGATCGTGCTCGATCTTGCAGGCGTCGTCTGCGGCAACCTCCTCGTCCACACCGATGCGAACGAGAAATTCGGTGAGCACGCGATGGCGCTCAACCACCTTGGTTGCAAGCGCGTACCCCTCGTCGGTGAGGTGGATAAAGCCGTTTTCCTCAACCGTAATATACCCGTTCTGACGCAGCAATCCCATCGCGCGGCTGACACTCGGCTTGGAATATCCCGTGTGGTGCACAACGTCAATTGCGCGCACGTCTGCCTGCTTTTCCTTGAGCAGCAGGATGGACTCCAGATACATTTCGGCGGATTCACTCGTTCTCATTTTGCAACCTCCTCGGCAAAAAAATTGCCTGACTTCCTTCTTTATGGATAGTATACCACATATTTTCTCAAAAATCAAGTTGTTGTTTGGAATTTTTGGAGAAAGATTAAAAGATGTAAAAAAAGCATTGACAAACACGCTTTTATTTGATATAATAAGAAAAATAAATTGGAAAGTGTTTTTCCAATCCGAAAACCTGTTCTCCGCGCGTCTTTTTCAATCGCCTCAGACTTGACTATCGGAATTTGAAAAAAGAAAGGATTTAGGGTAAAATCTATGAATTTCAACGAAAAATTCGGCAAAGAAGGTCTTACGTTTGACGATGTGCTTTTGGTTCCTGCAAAGAGCGACATTCTCCCTGCAGACATCTGCCTCAAAACCAGACTGACCAATCGCATCACGCTCAACATCCCGCTGATGAGCTCCGCAATGGACACCGTAACCGAGGCGGATATGGCAATTGCAATGGCACGCGAGGGCGGTGCGGGCACCATTCACAAGAATATGACCATTGATAAGCAGGCTGAGATGGTTGACCGCGTCAAGAGAAGCGAGAACGGCGTTATCACCGATCCGCTCTTCCTCCATCCCGATAACTTCGTTTACGAGGCGGAGAATCTGATGCACAAGTTCCGCATTTCGGGTGTTCCGATCTGCGACGAGAATAAGAAGCTCGTTGGTATCATCACCAACCGCGATATGCGCTTTATGGTAGATTTCAACGTTCCGATCAAGGACGTGATGACCAAGGACAACCTTGTCACCGCTCCCGTTGGAACCGATCTTGCTCAGGCACAGGAGATCCTGCGTCAGCACCGCATTGAGAAGCTTCCCATCGTAGATGAGAAGGGCATTCTTCGCGGGCTGATCACCATCAAGGATATCGAGAAGGCAACCAAGTACCCTAACTCCGCAAAGGACGCAAGAGGCCGTCTGATCTGCGGTGCCGCAATCGGCGCAACCAGAGACGTTGTCGATCGCGCGGGTGCGCTCCTTGCAGCAGGCGTTGACTACCTCGTGCTTGACTCTGCGCACGGACATTCCGCAAACATCATCCGCAGCGTTGCAAACGTCAAGGAAGCATTCCCTGAGGCACAGCTCATCGCGGGTAACATCGCAACCGCAGGCGCGGCACACGATCTCATCGCCGCAGGCGCGGATGCAATCAAGGTCGGTATCGGCCCCGGCTCGATCTGCACCACCCGTATCGTTGCAGGTATCGGCGTTCCGCAGATCACCGCGATCTGGGATGCCGCTGAGGAGGCTGCAAAGTATAACATTCCCGTCATTGCAGACGGTGGTATCAAGTTCTCGGGCGATATGACCAAGGCAATTGCCGCAGGTGCGAACGTAATTATGATCGGTTCGCTTCTCGCAGGCTGCCAGGAAAGCCCCGGAGATGAGGAGATCTATCAGGGCAGACGCTTCAAGGTCTACCGCGGTATGGGTTCCATCGCAGCTATGGAGAACGGCTCCAAGGACCGTTACTTCCAGGAGGCAAACAAGAAGCTCGTTCCCGAGGGCGTCGAGGGACGCGTTCCTTACAAGGGAAGCGTTGCCGACACTGTTTATCAGCTTATGGGCGGTCTCCGCGCAGGTATGGGCTATTGCGGTGCTCCCGACATCGAGACCCTCAAGGCTACGGGACAGTTTGTCCGTATCACCAACGCAGGTCTGCGTGAGTCTCATCCCCACGACATAAGCATTACCAAGGAAGCCCCCAACTCCTCCTCTATGGGTTGATTGGAAGATTAAAAAAGAAAGACCGTCTCGTGCGAGACGGTCTTTTCTTTTTTACAGCTCGGTTTTATAGAAAAGAATGTAGTTGGAGTTGTGAAAGCTATCGGCGTTGTTGAATGCGGAGCGAATGGTAACGTAGAGCGTATTTCCGTCCAATGAAAACGCAGGATATTGGAATCCGAACTGTCGTGGATCCTCGTCCTCCATATTGACGATATCCCGAAGAAAACGGAAGGACTTGAGATCGTTGCTTTCATAGAGCGAGAGCACGTTGCGGAGGTAGTCGCCGTGCGTGCGGCTTTTTCGATTTGTGAGGAGGTAGTATTTCCCATTGTGGAAAAAGATGCGAAACATCGAGTTGGAAACAGGGGCAGGCTCGATGGAAACGTATTCGGGAGCGACGTCGAGTTGATCGGTGTTGACGCGAAGCTTGAGCATCTCTCCACGTTTCCATCTCATATAATCGTAGAGCTTTCCGTCGGGGGCAACAACAAAATTTCCTTCAATCGCATCCCCGCGCTTTCCTGCCTCGTCCTTCCATTTCCCCTCAAAGGGGAGCGGATCGGAAAGCGTCCAGCTTTCGGCAAGCATCGGATCTGCATCCGTTGCGATCGAGAGAACGGCGGGATCGTGTCCTCCTATTTTCCAGCTCCCGATCGAAAGTCCCGTGTAGAGTCTGCCGTGATATTCGGTGAGGTGCATCGGCTCGCGGCTGATGCCACCCGTGGCGCATAGCACGTTTGCCCCGTACAGAATGGTGCAGGGGGCTTCCCAGGTTACACCGTCATCGGTCGAGCGGGAAATTTGCAGATTTCCGTATTCGGTGGTAACGCCTAGGAGGAAGATCGCGTCCTGATGATAGAAAAGACAGGACCAATAGAAGGGGTAGAGGTCGCAGAGATAGTGCCAGCTTTCGCCCTTGTCGTCGGAGGAGAAGAGCAGGGTGGTGTTTTGCCCCATTGCGGGACCGAACACGTCCATTCCCGCAATCAGTCTCCCACTTCCCGTTTTGACGATGGAGGGAGAGCAGAGATGCTTTCCGCTGAAAAGATATTGCTCGTCCTCCGGGTGGAGATAATTGATGACCGACGTGCCCTCGGGAATCGCCCCCGTGCGTGCAAGGCGGATTCTGCTGTGCTTTCCTTCCGCGTTTTCCACGTAAAGCTCGTAATCGGTGTTGGGAAGGAGTCCGTTTACCGTGAACGTTTTAGAGGGGATGGGGAAAGGCTCCCATTCCTCCGTGCCGCGGACACGGAAGAAGAGCGTGTAGGCATCGCTTGATGCCGTATCGAGCCATTCCAGCATGATGGCGTTTTCCGACGGTGCAAGACGGCAGATATAGGGGCCGTCAAGTTTTTGCCCCGGGGGAAGATAGGGGCGGTGCGTGATCGCGTTTGTACATTTCATAAGGTGAACGAATCCTTTCCTGCGTGCGTATTCCAAATTTCCTGTTGCAGCTTCAGCGTGCGCTTTGCGTTCTTGACCAGATAATCGTAATCGGCACCCGCCGTGATCATATTGATTCCCATATCGTGATAGCGCTGTAGCGTTTCCCTGTCATTTGCACAGGTGGAAATTCCGACGGTTTTGTTTGCGCTTCGGAACGCACGAATGGCGTGCATCGCAAGCGCAAGATTTTCCTCACAAAAAATATCGCCCAGCTTCCCGATCGACCCGGAGAGATCGTGCATACCAAGAATACATCCGTCGAGATAGGGAATGGAAGCGATGCGATCCGCGTCAAGCGCTGCGCTTTTTTGCTCGATCTGAACGAATCTGCCAAGCTTGAGGTGTCCTTCCCGATAATACGCAGGCTCGTCGTCAATGCCAAAGCGTACAGCGCCCTTCGGTCCGCAGCCGCGTGTGCCGAACGGGGGATAAAGCGTGCTTTCGATCAATTGCTTGGCGTGCCAGTAATCGCGCACCATAGGGAAAACAATACCGTCAACGTTCATTTCGATGATGCGCTTTGTGTTGGTCAGATCATCGACGGGAACGCGAACAAGGACTGCGCAGCCGTGTGCCTTCGCGGCAAGAATGTGGACGCGCACCTGCTCGGGGCTGAGCGTGGTGTGTTCCATATCCACCCAGATATAATCGTAGTCAAAAGACGCAAAAATCTCCGTGATGCATGTATCCGAGAGATGGACGTGCGTTCCCAGAATGGGGAGCATTTTTTCTGCTTTTTCCTTAAAATTCATAGGGAGATCCTCCAGGGTGTTGACTTTTTTCGGTTGTATGATATAATTAGTATAATGCTTTTGCATAGAAATTTCAATAAAGGATTGCGACATTTTTTGAAACCGGAATGTCGCATTTGTACTATGAATAAGAGCTTGAAAAATGCGGAATACAGTGTTTTGTCATACCGAAAAAGCAATTTTGGGTGTGAGTTTATTGTGAAGGAGCAATTCCTCAAAAAAAATACGTCGGCAGGAAATTATCATTTTCACTCTGCCTACGAGGTTCATCTTTGTGCGGAGGGAACAATGCAGGTGACCGTTGAGGATCAAAGCTTTACGCTCTCGCAGGGAGATCTTTGCGTGATCGCACCGGGAACCGTGCACTACGTAACCCTTCCGGAGGGGGCGGGAAGTATGGGCTTTCGGTTTCGCTTCTTTTGCACAGGCAGAGCCGAAAACGAGGAGCAAAGCCTCTTCACGCACGCATTCGGCAGTCTGAAGAACGTTTTTATCATTCATCAGAACAGTATTATTGAAAAATATATTCGCCTTGCATCGGAAAATATGAAGCATACGGGAACGGAATTTATTGCATCAACCTTGCTTTTTCTTGCGTTGTATGAAACGGTGAGCGTAATTTCCGGAGAGGAAAGGGGCGGCTATGTTGATGAGATCGAAAGCGTGGATATTGCGCTTTCGGAGAATATCGAAAATTATATCAATCAGAATTATAATCGCAGGATCATGCTTTCCGATCTTGCGGAGCATATGAATCTCGGGGTCAGACAGACCGAGCGTATCATCAAGCGGTTATTTGGACTCACCTTTGGCAATTTGCTCTTGCAAAAGCGTCTTGCCGTCGCGAAGCTGCTGTTGCGGACTACGGAAAAGTCGCTGGAGGAGATTGCACAAGCCTGCGGATTTGACGATAAATCCTATTTTTGCAGAAGATTCCGAGAGGCGATGGCGACTTCTCCGGGAAAATACAGGGAGCATATGGAATAAAAAAGGAGAGAGATCTGCACCGATCTCTCTCTTTTCTTTTTTTACTTGTTGACAATGGTGATGCCCGCAGGGGTAATGCCCGTTTGCTCATAGACGATGGCGTTGATCTGGGCGAGATCGGCAGGTTGGAGCGTATCCGCGCTGACGACGATGGTTGCCGTTTCGCCGTTGAGGACTGCAACGCATTTCTCAAAGCCCTTTGCGGTGATAAGAGATTCAATATTTGCTTCCTTCTGGATCTCTTCCGCAATGGCGGAAATGCCGGCGAGCGCCTCTGTCTTTGCCGTTTCGGTGGCGTCGACGTTGTCAACGACTGCCTGCAGGACCTCGATCGCCTCGTCGCGTGCGCGCTGACGGCTGACC
>JAZQWH010000183.1:0-9423 GCA_045632205.1 Eubacteriales bacterium | reverse complement strand
ACTCCTGCGTGCCCTGCACCGATGACAGCGATCTGCGTTTGGAGCCGATTGGATGCTTCGGACATATCTTTCTCCGTTCTGCCGACTCGGTCGGCGTGGATAAATAGTGGACAATTAGTAGACAAATATTGTTATTAAGTGTGTTTGCGTTTTACTCGACGCGTGCAAGATATTCCTTCTGATACTCGGACAGGGTATCGATTTTAATCGATGAAGCGGCGAGCTTGATGCCTGCAACCTCGCGATCGATCTCTGCGGGAACCGCATAAACGCGATTTTCCAGCTCCGTGCCGTGCTTTGCAAGATATTCCAAGCCCTTTGCTTGAATTCCGAAGGACATATCCATAATTTCTGCGGGATGGCCGTTTCCTGCCGCAAGATTGACAAGGCGTCCCTCTGCGAGAAGGTTCAGAACGCGCCCGTCCGCCATACGGTAGCCGTGGATGTTGGGCTTGCGATCCCAATCCTCCACCGAGAGCTCCTTGAGTGCTTTTTTGTCGATCTCAACGTCAAAGTGACCGCTGTTTGCGAGCAGAACGCCGTCCTTCATAACCTCAAAATGCTCGCGGCGAAGCACGTCGCAGCAGCCTGTGAGGGTGACGAACAGGTCTCCGATTTTTGCCGCCTCATCCATCGGAAGCACGGTGAAGCCGTCCATAACCGCCTCGATCGCCTTGATGGGATCGATCTCGGTCACAACGACCACAGCGCCCATGCCCTTTGCGCGCATTGCCATACCCTTACCGCACCAGCCGTATCCTGCGACAACGACGGTTTTTCCCGCGATAATGAGGTTGGTTGCGTTCATAATGCCGTCCAACGTGGATTGACCCGTGCCGTAACGGTTATCGAAAAGATGCTTGCAATCGGCATCGTTGACGTCGATCATCGTATAATCGAGCAAGCCCGCCTCCTGTCTTGCGAGCAGGCGATGGATTCCCGTTGTGGTCTCCTCGCATCCGCCGATGAGATTCTTTCCGAGCGCGCGGCATTCGCCGTGGAGCAGGGAGATCAGGTCGCCGCCGTCATCGATGATGAGATCGGGGCAGCAGGAAAGCGTCTGAATGAGGTGCTCGCGGTATTCCCCGTCGCTTACACCGTGTCTTGCGAAGACCTCAAAGCCCTCTGCGGCGAGTGCTGCAGCTACGTCATCCTGCGTGGAAAGGGGGTTGCAGCCCGTTACGTAGACCTCCGCGCCTCCTGCGCGAAGCACCTTTGCGAGGTAAGCGGTCTTTGCCTCCAGATGGATCGACATCGCGATCCTTTTGCCCTTGAAGGGTTGGCTTTTTTCGAATTCCTTTTTGATATGGTTGAGGATAGGCATATAGGATGCTACCCATGCGATCTTGTCCGCACCCGAGGGGGCGAGGTTGATATCCTTGATTTGGCTCATATGGAGTTCCTTTCCGATTGCTTTTGCGTTGTGAGAGATTTGTTTTTGCGGTACTCGCCCGGGGTCATACCCATTGCCTTGATGAAGGCGCGGTTGAAGGTGCGCTGTGTGTTAAAGCCCACCGTTTCGCTGATTTCCGTAATACTGTTGTTTGAATTCAGCAGATAACGGCACGCCTCCGAGATGCGCAGGGAGTTGACGTAATCGTTGAATCGCAATCCGAGCTTCTGGCTGAAAAGATGCGAGATGTAATATTTGTTCAAGTGCAGACGCTCCTCCAGGAGAGAGAGCGAAAGATTTTCCGAGAAGTTGGTCATACAGTAGGAGACGATCGATCGCAATGCGCCGGAATCGCCCAAAGAGACCTGCTCCAGCTCCATTTGCGGAAGGAGAAGCGAGAGAAGCGAAAGGAGATAGCCGCGCGTCAGACTCTGGATGTAGGGAGAGTACGCGGATGGGTCGGACTTTGAGGAGGGCGAGATGATCGCTTCGTGCTCGGCAATTGCGGCGAGAAGCCGCTTGATCTCGGGATTTTTGTCTGCGCCCTGCAAAAGAGGAGATTTCGGAAGCGAGAGGGAAAGCGTTTCCGAAAATTCGGGGAGCAGATCGGGCGAGAAAATCAGAAGATAATATTTCTCGGTCGTGTGCGTTTCGTAGAAATGGATCTGGTTGGGGAAGGTGAGGAAAATATCTCCCGCGTGGATCTCTGTCCGTACGGTGTCCGCGACACCGACCGTATCTCCCTCGATCATATAAACAAGCTCCAATTCACGGTGGAGATGCGGCGCGCACTCGAGCGGAATTGCCTTTGATTTATAGCTTCGCATTGTAAATAGCTTTGTTCTGTGCTCGTAAGGAATTACGCTTGGCATATTTTTTCCTCCTTTGTTTCGGAATTGACGTATTTGCGCGTGACACGCGAGGAGATCAGACAGAGGCACTCGTAATCGACCGTTCCTGCGCGGGATGCATAGTCGGAGAGATCCTCGGGACGGTTTCCAAACAGCGTGACCTCGTCTCCGACCTGTGCGCCTGTGTCCGTGACGTCGACCATACATTGGTCCATACAGATGCGACCGACAAGCGGAGCGCGACGCTCGCCTCCACGGGTGTGAACGGTCACGGTGGCGCCGCTGTATGCGCGAAGGAATCCGTCTGCGTAGCCGATCGGCATCGTTGCGATCAGGCGCTCGGTGTCGGCGCTCCAGGTGCCCCCGTAGCTGACGCCCTCGCCCGGAAGAAGCTTGTGCAGGTGTGAGATGACGGTCTTGAGCTTGAGGACGGGACGAAGGGGAAGCGTGACGTGCGCGGAAGGGAATGCGCCGAAGAGCAGGATTCCCACGCGGACGCCGTTTTGATAATCGCTCGGTCTGCGTACTGTTGCGGCACTGTTGCAGGAATGGTGGAAGGGGATTCGGATCTCGTGCTCCTCAAGACGCGCGCAAAGCTCACGGTAGCGTGCCGCTTGCAGATCCGTGCGCGCGTCTCCCTCACCGAACGGCTCCTCGTCTGCGCGCGCGTAGTGTGTGAACATTCCCTCGACCGAAAGGCTGTGGAAGCGGTGGATACGCGAGATCGCCGCAACCGTGGAGAGGATTTCCGCATCGCTGTGCGCCGCAAAGCCAATGCGGTTCATTCCCGTGTCGACCGCGATGTGCGTTCGGACGGTGACGCCTGCCGACTGTGCGGCTGCGTTAAGGCTCGCGGCGTAATCCTCGGAGAGAAGCGTCTGGATGACGTTGTAACGCGCGAGGTGTGCTGCGAGGGAGGGGTGGGTGTAGCCGAGAATGAGAACGTCCGCGTCGCGCTTTTCGAGATCGCAGACCGTTCGGACCGCTACTGCCTCGTCAATGCAGGAGACCGCGAAGAAATCACAGCCCTCGTCAAGCAACGTCCGCACGCATTCGGGCGAGCCGTGTCCGTACGCCTCTGCCTTGACCACGGCAAGAATGCGCGTATCGGGCTTTTGGCTGCAGACGGTGCGTCGGAGAACGCGGTAGTTGTCACGCAGTGCGGAGAGGTCGATCTCTGCCCAGGTCTTGTGCTGCTCCAGCTCGGTCAGCGAGGAATAGAGCTTGTAAATTTCGTTCATCGCGTCGTCTCCTTTCTTTGTTTTTTTGATTCGGATTCTATTATAACACGAATGGACAAATATTGCAATAGATTTTGCGAATGAAAGATATTTTTTCTTCATATAGTGGAAAAAGATGAAAAATATTGCGCGTGAGCGCGTGTGGGGGTGAATTTTTTGCGGAGGCTCGGTTTGGTGATCCTGACATTGGCTTTTTTGCTTGGCGGATGTGCCTGTGCGGAGAAAAGCTATTTTTCGTTTCGGGAGCTTGATTTTGAGGCGGAGGTTACGGGGGCGCTTTACGGAGTGGAGTTTTGCGCGGTCGTATCTCTTCAAACGGAGGGGGACGGATGCGTGAGGCGAGTCGATTACGCGGGAGACGGTGTCCTGAGCGGTCTTTCCGTGGTGGAGCGCGCGGGGGGAGACGCGGTGCTGATGCGCGAGGGGATGCAGTTTTCCTGCGGCGCGGAGGAGCTGTCGGGGCTTCTTTCCCCAATCGGTCTGCTTCTCTCCGACGGGGAATTGGAAAGTGTGAGAAGGGTAGGGGAGGAGACTCTGCTCAATTTGGCGGACGGGACGTCGATCACGCTTACAAAAGAGGGCGTTCCGCGCGAGGTCTCCAACGGGGACGTTTCCTTTTGTGTGATCAAATGGAACGCAGAGACGGCATAGTTCAATTATATGCAGGAACGTGAAAAAAGCGTGCGGAGCGAGGTGCTGAGACGGCGATCTCAAATAAAAAAAGTCCGTACCCGAGGGTACGGACTGATATTTTTATCTCTTCGAAAAATGGAGACCGTTTGAGCTTAAGAAATCGCCTGCTCGCTCAATCCTTCACGCGCAGGTGGAGGACGGCAGAGCGGAGGCCCTCGGCACGTGCGATGACGCGGAGATTTTCGGGATTCTCGCCGAGCTTGACGGCAACGCCGATCCTACCCGCGCGCATACGGCGGGAGGTCTTGAAGATGGTGTCGTGCTCCGTGATATCCGAGCCTGTGGAATAGATCCTGCAATCTCCGCCCGTGGAGAACTCAACGGAGGGGATTGCGGCATCGGGAACAACGGTTCCGTTGCGGTCGGTGACGTAGCAGGAGAGAATGGCGATATCCTCTCCGTTCGCGCGGACGTCATACGTGTCCTGCTCCAGGCAGAGCTGATATGCTTCTCCCGAGGTTTTTTGAACGTCCTCGGCGACCGCTTTTCCGTCGCGGTATGCCACCGCGCGCAATTCACCCGGCTCGTATGCGACCTCCCACTCGGCGTGTCCGTATTTTTCAACCTCTCTCACGCCCAGGCTCTCTCCGTTGAGGAAAAGCTCGACCTGCCCGACGTTTGTGTAGGCGCGGACGGTGAAGGTCTCTCCCTCCATACCCACGAAATTCCAATGGGGAAGGAGGTGGACCATAGGCGCATCGGTCCAGAGCGATTGGTTCTGATAGTAGGCATCCTTCTTCTGAAGGAAGAGATCGATGGCGCCGCTTTGCGAGCAGAGGCGCGGCCAGACCGCCTCTCCGCGATGCTCAAAGGCGATCCATTGATATCCGCCGAGGATCCATTCGTTTTCGGTCAAAAACTTCCACGTGTGCTCGCGACCGAGGTATTGGCGGCTGGTGTTTCGATCCCAAGCGGGGAGAAATGCGCGGTTCTTGTCCTCGTCAAAATACCATCCGCGCGTGGTTCCCGTTGCGCAGCATTCGGAGGCGAAGATGCCCTTTTCGGGGAATTTTTCATGCACGCTCTGATAGGACGGAAGATTGTAGTTGATTCCGAGAATTTCGTTTTCCTCGTAAACGGTAGAGTTATCGGGGCGGTCAACGGCGGTCATGATGAAACGGCTGTCGTCGAGCTTGTGTGCAAAGGACATCAGCGAGCGGCACATCCGTCTGCCCTGCTCGGAGGTAAAGTGATATTCCTCGTTTCCGACCGACCAGAAAATGACGCAGGCGCGGTTGCGGTCGCGCTTGATGAGCATTTCAAGCTGTGCCTTTCCCTCGTCGGTGGATTCGAACCAACGCGTTTCGTCCATCACGATAAATCCGTTGGCGTCGAGCGCCTCCATCAGCGCCTCGCTCTGCGGATAGTGGCTGGTGCGGTAAGCGTTGGCGCCCATTTCCTTCATCAGCTGAACCTTATAGCGGTGAATGTTATCGGGAACCGCCTTGCCCATCAATCCGCAATCGGCGTGACCGCAAAAGCCCTTGATCTTATAGTGCTTGCCGTTGATGAACAAGCCCTTGTTGGGATCTACCGTGACGGAGCGGAATCCGAATTTGACCTCGGTGGCATCGCGCTCCTCACCCTCGCAGATGACCGTTGTGCGGAGCGTGTAGCGATAGGGATCGTCGGGGGACCAGAGATGCGGATCTGCGACCGTTGCCGCGTTGCGGAGCGTGGTCTTGTCCTTGTCCTCGATTGAGCTGTCTGTCAGAGCCGTTGCAATCACGGCTCCGTCGGCATCCAGGATCTCCTGACGTACGGTGACGTCGCGTGCGGTGATATGATCGTTGCGGACGGTTGCCTCCAATTCGACCCTCCATTCGCCATTCTCCTGTCGGACGGGCTTTGCAAACGCGCCCCAGAGGTCGACCGAGACGAGATCGGTTTTGATCAGCTGTACGTGGCGGTAGATTCCGCCTCCCTCGTACCACCAGCCCTCGTGCTCCTCGGTGTTGACGTAGATGGAGAGCACGTTCTCCTGTCCGTCGAATTTCACCACGTCGGTAATATCGACCTCAAAGGAGGTGTAGCCGCAGAAATTATGCTTCATCAGGCATCCGTTGAGGCAGACCGTTGCGTGCGTGGCGATTCCCTCGAAGAAAAGCGTGATGCGACGGCTTTTGTCCGCCTCGTCCTCAAGCGTAAAGTGCTTGATGTACCACGCGTTGTCGTAATGCAGAAAGCCGAGCGCGCAGTTTTCCTGCTCGCTTGGAATTCCGTCAATGACGTAATCGTGCGGAAGATCGATCTTGTCCCAGCGCTCGGATTTATGCTCGGCATCGCTTCTGTATCGGTCTGTGTAGACCTTGTAGTCCTTGCTTGCGGGGCCCATATGGTAGCGCTCCGTCTTTGCGGAGACGTAGGCGATCGATTTGTAATGCGGCATTTTCTGCTTGAGGTCGCCGCGGTGGAAAAACCATTCCTTGTCAAAATTGATGACCTCTCTCATTGAGTGCTTCTCCTTTTGATGAATATTTAATTCTATTTTATAGTTTTTTTTTGTTTTTTCAAGGGATAATATTGCAAAATATGGACAAAAGTGATATTATATTCTAAAAAGCAAGCAACGGGAGGATCCGATGAATTATTTTTTTGCAAAAGGAAGAGCGGATACAAACAGAGTGAGCGCGGCGGCGCTGACCGTGAACAACTGCGGGTATTATCGCGCGTTGGACGAGGTGATTCGGATCGATCGCCCGAAGGGACGAGAGGACTATCATCTTCTGTTTTGCGTTCGCGGAAGGATCGACGTGGGGGACGAGCGGCTGAATGACGGGCAGGTGTATTTATTCTCTCCGCACGCAAAACAACACTACGTCTATCATCCGATGTCCGATTCTTTTTACTGTTGGGTGCATTTTTCCGGTGTTGAGGCGGCGTCTCTCCTCGCGCGTGCATCGCTCGCGGACGGTAAGCATTCCGTCGAATCGAGGCTCTCTGAGGTGGAATCGCTGTTCCGTCTGATGATCGCGGAGCTTGGAAAGCGTACGCCCGTTGCCGAGACGCTCGCGTCGGGATTGCTTTGCTCTGTCCTGATGATGCTCCCTGTCTCAAAGGAGCCGACCTCCCCCTTCTCGCAGGCGATCCGTTTGCTGGATGATCCAAGCGTGCGCATCGGCGTGGAGGAGCTTGCGGATATGCACAAAATGAGCAAAGGGCATTTTATTCGTCTGTTTCGCTCCTACTTTGGTGTAACGCCCTGCCAATACCGTATTGCAAAGCAGCTTGAGCTGACGAAAATGCTCCTCTCCTATTCCTCCCTCTCGGTCGCCGAGATCGCCGCGCGCGCGGGGTTCGATGATCCACTTTATTTTTCCAGACTCTTCCGCCGCCACGTCGGTGTTTCGCCTTCTGAGTATAGGAAGGGGTAGATAGGTGAGGGAAGAGGATGTATGTGGGGAGGGAGCCCCTTCTTGCAAGAAGGGGCTCCCTACCCACACCCCTCCCTCACCAAGAACCTTTAAGGAGGGGGGAGGAATAAACCGATTCCTTAAACAAAATCGCCCATCGGGAGAAGGGAGAAAAATCCTTTTGGGGAGGTTTTTTGAGTCTGTTTTTACCCCTCACCAAGAACCTTTAAGGAAAAGAGGGGGAGCAGCCGATTTTTTTTCGTTTCAAACGGAAATCGCCCATCAAGCGATAAGCGAGCAGACGTAACATATATTTTCCCTTTCGGGAAGGTCTTTGGGGGAGAGGGAGCGAGAGGGAGAGGGGACTTTCTCCTTAAGAAAGTCCCCTCTCCCTCGCATTCTCGCCTTCTCGCCTTCTCCCTTCTACATCCTCCTTACACACTTTTTGATCGTGCGGGTTAAGGGGATGACGAGGAAGCCGAGGGCGAAGTTGGAGATGCCGTGGATGACATCGAAATAGAAGCCCGAGGCGATCCAGGCGAGCGTCATATTGAGGTCGTAGCCGTGGAGGAGTGCCTGCCCCGGGGCGTAGAGGACGCCGAAGAGGAGTCCAAAAAGCCCGGAGACTGCCGAATAGACGATGCAAGCAACCTTTGGCGGCATACGTTGAGGAAGGAGCATAACGGCGCCCCAAAGAATTGTCCAGACGTAGACGTAGGGCACCCACCAGGTGCCAAATCCCGCGTAAAGACCGGTCAAAAAAACGAACACGTAGAGGGGGTAGAGCGCTTTTGCGCGGAAAACGACGGTGTAGACCGTGAGGAGGGTTGCCAGGAGATGAATGTTTGGGAACGCCTCCATAATCAGCTTGGATGCAAACATGAGAGCGCCCAGCATGGCAAACAGGGCGATCTCGAAGATGTGATGCGAGCGAGCTGTGCGTGATGTGCTTTTATTTTGCTCGCGTAAACTCATAGTGGTCTCCGCTTGCGACCGTGACGCCCGAAGCTCCGGTCATCAGGTCTGTGCCGCTCTTGGAGAGCTTCCAATAGGTGTTGTCGACGTCGTAATCGGCAAGGATGCCGTTCACGGTCTTGATGTAGAGCCCATAGGCGCCGTCCTCTCCCGTGACCAGATCGAGCGCCAGCAGAGCGGCGGCAAGATTACTTTCGTCGGTGTTGACGGTGAGGGTGACCGATTTTTCTCCTGCGATCACCTCGAGCTCAAACGCAATTGCGCCTTCGCCGACGGTGGTGTTTTCGGTGTATTTGGCATTTTCCCAAAGAGGATCGGTCGGTGTCGGCTCCTTGCACGCCGCGAAGGAGAGGATACAGAGGAGCGCTAAGAGCAGAGAGAGGATGGACAGACTTGTTTTTTTCATGTTTTTTTCCTTTCGTGTGTTTTCTTACACAAAAGATAAAATAAAAGCACCCTTCGATGAGGGTGCCATGCGCGACGAAAAAAGGGATCACAGATCCCGTTCCACCTCGCCTCCCCACCTTGCCCAAGAGACTTTTACAGGTCGCAGACCGATCGGCATTCCGACTTCCCAATGGGTTACGGTAATGGCTGTTGCTGCGGATTTGCACCGCATTTCCCGATCCCCGAATACGGCGTCCTGCACCGCACCCGACAAAGAGAGCTTCTATGATCTGCGTTTATTCTTTTATGCTGATCGAATTATAGCATAGAGACCTTGGTTTGTCAAGTATTTTTTGCCTTTTACTTGACGGGACGCGTGCGGACGAGGACGATACAAGCCGTCGATGCCCTTCACGCGCTATGTGAAGGACGTGGAGCGCTGCGACGAGATCGCGCGTGAGGTTATGGATCTGCACGGTGTGGGGATCGCGGATCTGTACGGATTTACCGAATTGTTGTGGCACTCCTCC
>JAZQWH010000182.1:0-3379 GCA_045632205.1 Eubacteriales bacterium | reverse complement strand
CGAGGTCGGCAAGCCGAAGTTCGAGTATCCCTCCTGCGAGCTTGACCACGATATGTTCGACGAGATCTTCGCATTCTGCGAGAAGGACGTTATGGACGCGCTCGACACCGACGACAAGAACGTCCGCGACGCAAAGATGGTCCCCGTTAAGGACGCCATCCTTGAGAACTTCTCCGAGAAGTATCCCAACCTCCCCGGTATGATGGAGGAGCTTGTTTACAAGATCCAGAAGAAGATCGTCCGCCGTTGGCTGCTCGTTGACAAGAAGCGCGTTGACGGAAGACGTATGGATCAGATCCGTCCTCTCGGCAGTGAGGTCGGCGTTCTTCCCCGTACCCACGGCTCCGGTCTCTTCACCCGCGGTCAGACGCAGGTCCTCACCGTTGCAACGCTCGGAACGCTCTCCGAGGCACAGATGCTCGACGGTATCGACAGCGAGACCTCCAAGAGATATATGCACCACTACAATATGCCCGGCTTCTCCACCGGCGAGGCAAAGCCCGTCAGAAGCCCCGGACGCCGCGAGATCGGCCACGGTGCGCTCGCTGAGCGTTCGCTCATTCCCGTTCTTCCCTCCGAGGAGGAGTTCCCCTACGCGATCCGTCTCGTTTCCGACGTCGTTTCCTCCAACGGTTCGACCTCTCAGGGCTCTGTCTGCGGCTCCACGCTTGCACTGATGGACGCAGGCGTTCCGATCAAGGCTCCCGTTGCAGGTATCTCCTGCGGTCTGATCACCGCTGAGGACGGCTCTTGGGATACCATGCTCGACATCCAGGGTCTTGAGGACTTCTACGGCGACATGGACTTCAAGGTTGCAGGTACGCACAAGGGTATCACCTCCATTCAGATGGACCTCAAGATCGACGGTCTGACTCCCGAGATCATCCGTAAGGCATTCGAGATGACGCACATCGGACGTGATTATATCATCGACGAGGTCATCCTCAAGGCAATTCCCGCTCCTCGCGCAGAGGTCTCCAAGTACGCTCCCAAGATGACCACGATGAAGATCGATCCCGACAAGATCCGTGAGGTCATCGGTAAGGGCGGCTCCGTGATCCAGAAGATCGTTGCCGACACCGGCGCAAAGATCGACATCGAGGACGACGGAACCATCCGCATCGCTGCCATCAACGGCGCGCAGGCAGAGGCTGCAAAGGCTTGCATCGACGCGATCGTATTCGAGCCCGTTGTCGGTGCCGTTTACACGGGTACCGTTACCGGCATCAAGGAGTTCGGCTGCTTCGTTGAGTACGCTCCCGGCAAGGAGGGTATGGTTCACATCTCCAAGATCGCTCCCCGCCGCATCGAAAAGGTTGAGGACGTCCTCAAGCTCGGCGACACCGTAAAGGTCAAGTATATCGGTCTGGACAAGAAGGGCCGTATGGACTTCTCCATCAAGGACGCGCTCGACGCTTAATTCCCAAGCAATTCTCCGTTGCCGCGCACGCGGCAACGGATTCCCCCCAAAACGACACTAAGAAAGGAGCTATCATCGCCTATGGCAAATCGCCTGCCTCCCAGCTTTAATACCGTCAAGCACAGCAACTACGAGAAGCGAGAGAAAAAGCAGCAGCAGCAACGCCTTCTGCTTCTTGGGATGATGATCGTTCTGGTTCTTCTGGTCGTCACGCTGCTCATCTTCGCGGTTTGTGCGATCGTGAACACCGTGAAAAGGGATTCGCCCGCAGGAGACATTCAATTCCAGGATGCGACCAGGTTCTCCACCGACATCGAATCGGGTCCGCTCGTCATCATCAGCAAGACCTACGGAATTGAAAACGTTCCCGTCTCCTCGTTCGTCACCCTGACACCGCAGGATATTCCCTACGCAAACGGCGGCCCCGTTTACGCCATCTCCAAAAATCTCCAGCTTCACGCAGACGCGCTCACCGCGCTCAACGCGATGATGACGGAATACTACAACATCTACGGCGCTGAGGATCTCGTCACCGTCACCGACGCCTACCGCCCCATCAACACGAGCAACGGCATCGGCACCTCGGATCACAACTCGGGTTACCTCCTCGCGCTTGAGGAGACCGTCTCCGCAAGCAGAGTTCCCGATCATTGGATCTTCAAGAATTGCCACAAGTACGGCTTCGTCCTCCGCTATCCCGAGGATAAGCAGTCGCACACGCAGGTCGGCTCCTCCTATAATTACGATTATACCGAGGCGATCCGCTACGTCGGCATTCCCCACGCCACCTATATGGTGCAAAACAATCTCTGCCTTGAGGAATACGTCCAAAAGCTCAAGACCGGCGCAACCCAGGATGCCCCTCTTCAGATCACGGGAGCGGACGGAAAGCTCTATGCAGCCTACTACGTCACCTCCGCCGAGGGTCAGCTCACACAGTATCGGGTTCCCTCCAATTACAGCTACGAGATTTCGGGCGATAACATCAGCGGCTTTATCATCACCGTAAACCTCAGCGACCCGCGCACATAAATTTCGCATTTCCGTGCACGCTAATCATACTGAAAATAATTTGAACTACGATAAATTCAGACAGAAAGGATTTTGTTACTATGGAAAACGAAACCATGAACCTCATCCCCGCAGAAGAAGCAGTAGAGGAGATCGCTCTCGACGCTGAAGAGACCGCTGCTCCCGAGGTCGTTACCGCTCAGGATCAGATCGCGCAGAAGTGCCGCGAGATCAAGGAGCTTTGCGCAAAGACCGCAAACCGCCTCGCAGACGATTGGAGAGAGACCAACGGCAATCCCTATATCAGACAGACCCGCACCACCAAGATCGAGATCTTCCGCAACCCCGACGACGAGACCCCCGTCGATACCTTCCAGACCACCGACGTGAAGTCCTATTCCCTCCGTGCGCTCGCAATCGCAACGGGAATCGCTTCCATCCTGTTCTGCGCTTCGGGCAACCTCGTTCGCAAATTCCTCACTCCCGGTGAGTAATGCAAAATAATTAAACCGTAAAAAAAAGCCGCTTCCATTCAATGGAAGGGGCTCTTTTTGTTTCCTTATTTGTCAGCCTTTACGTAGGTCACACCCGCAATCTTGATGCCCGCATCAATTTCCTCATAAGGAAGAGGCGTGGAAATGATTGCCTTGATATAAGGATTGGTGATCTTGGAATCGTCGGGAACAGAGAAAGTGATCTTGTCGTCCTCGATCTCAAAGGTCGCGTCGCTGGACGCAATCTCAATGCCAACCGCAACGTAAGCAATGGTCACGTCGTTGCCCTTGAAGGTGAGACGGATTCCCGACTCGGCAATGAATGCTTCGTAAGTGCCCGAGGGCTTGCAGGACGCAAGTGCCGTAACTGCCATAACAAGAATAAGACAAAGCGCAACAATTCTGATGATCTTTTTCATAACGTAAATCTCCTTTTTTTATTCGCGATAGAACC
>JAZQWH010000181.1:0-12066 GCA_045632205.1 Eubacteriales bacterium | reverse complement strand
GAGGGGCTGTCGCCTCACGGTCACAGCCCCTGTTCCTTTTTGCAAAATTATTCTGCGTCGATAACCTCAACGACGGTATCTGCGTCCTCAAGGATCTCCTCGGGGAGTGCGTCGTCAACGTCGGTGGTCAGCTTTTTGATCGCCTTGACTTCGTGGACTACACCTGCAACAAAAGCTCCAACCAGGGTTGCTGCGGTTGCGCCGATTGCAATTTTAGTAGACAGTTTCATAGTTTTGATCTCCTTTTTTTGATTTTTTAATTGAAAATATGTAATCATTGTTTTCCACGAATCGGATTTTCATTCGGGAAAGAGCATTCATCGTATATTTTTTGTGCCTCCGGGGTAAGCTCACGTGCATTTCTTCCGATTGCAGGCTTGTAGAGGAGGAGCGGCGGAGTGATGCGCATAGAAGGCGAGCCTCCCTTGATTGCCTCCAGGAGAAGGGCACAGGGCTCGGCATTTGCATCCGCGTGTACCATCGTCATACGCTTTGGCTCAAGTCTTGCCGCGTGAAGCGCTGAAAACAATTCACTCATTCGGTCAGGTCTCCAGACACAGACAAATTTTCCTCCGTGTCGCAAAAGCCTTCCCGCCGCTGCACAAAAATCATCGATCCCTCCGCAGACCTCGTGCCTTGCAATATATTTTTCCTCTGCTTCGTTCCGCTTTCCCGCACCGACCTTCATATAAGGCGGATTGGAAAGAACGAGATCGACCTCCCGTCCGAATGAGAGTGGGGAAACTGTGCGAACGTCTGCACAGAGGGCCTTGACGCGATCGGAAAGCCCGTTGAGAGCGGCATTCCGTTCGATCAGATCGGCAAAATCGTGCTGGATTTCGATTGCGGTAACCTCTTTTACCTTTTCTTTTGCCGCGAGAAGAAGGGAGACGATGCCCGTTCCACCTCCAAGCTCAACGGCAACCGTTCGTGCCGAGGGGCGAATATAGGCGGCAAGCAGGAACGCGTCCGTGCCAAAGGTTAAGCCTTTGGTTTTCTGGATCAAACGGATCTGCTCGTTTACCTCGTCCAAGCGCTCTCCGTCTCTGAGGGGAGGGAGCTGTGTCATATCAAATAACCTTTCCATTTGGGCTTTTTTGTGAAAAAGAAAACAACGGAGTCAAGCGGAAAATGCCCGTCTGCTCCGTTGTTCTTTTCGGTCGATGTAATTAAGCCTCCTGTGGAGCACCGACAGGGCATGCATCTGCGCAAGCGCCGCAGCTGAGGCATTTGTCTGCATCGATCTCGTACTTGCCGTCGCCTTCAGCGATTGCCTCTACGGGGCAAGCCTCAACGCAAGCACCGCAAGCTACGCAATCATCACTAATCTTATATGCCATTGTACTGTACCTCCTATTACATCTTGATACCTATATTCTATCACATTTTTTGCGAAATGCAACTGTTTTTTATAATTTTTTAAAAAAATTTCGTATTTCGTCTATAAACCGTGAAAAAAGAGCCAAATATGAGTCGTTTGGAACTTAATTAGCCTGTTCGTTCTTTTGACCGCGCTTTTCCTTGCCGATTACCGTAACGCTGTCTCGGTGATATTGACGGGGAGATTGATCGTTCGAATCCTTGAGAACCACGCGGAGCATACCCGTGAGCGGTGTAGAGCCGATGACCACGCCAACGCCGTCCTCGGTCTTGACGATCGAATCGTTTGCGGGCGTTTTGCGGATCTCCTCGGAGTAGGTGGATGCCTCGTAATGCAGGCAACACATCAGTCTGCCGCAAACACCGGAGATCTTGGAGGAGTTGAGCGAGAGATTCTGCTCCTTTGCCATCTTAATGGAGACCTGCGTGAAATCGGGGAGGAATGTGGAGCAGCAGAGGGTTCTGCCGCACGCACCGAGACCGCCCAGCATTCTTGCTTCGTCTCGGATGCCGATCTGTCGAAGCTCGATTCTCGTGTGGAAGAGAGAGGCGAGATCCTTGACCAGGTCGCGGAAATCGACACGTCCCTCGGAGGAGAAATAGAAGAGAAGCTTGGAGTTGTCAAAGGCGTACTGTGCGTCGATCAGCTTCATATCGAGCTTGTGGTGCGCGATCTTTTCGCGGCAGAGAACAAGCGCCTCCTGCTCTTTTCTGCAGTTTTCCGCGTTATGCTCAACGTCCGCTTCCGTTGCGATGCGGAGGAGGGGACGGAGGGGAAGCACGGTATTCTTTTTGCTTACAAAGGTGTTGCTCAGGCAGACGACGCCGAATTCGGGGCCTCTTGTCGTTTCTACGATTACCTGTTGATCCTTCTCGACTTTGATTCCTGCAGGATCGAAGTAATACATCTTTCCGGAGGTGCGGAAACGGACTCCGACAACCTCAATGCGATCCTCCGTGCTTTGCGGGGGCGTGGGAATGTCGGGTGCGGGAGTCAGGATGTCCTCGCTGATCTCTGACGGCTCGAAAACGGGAACCGCATCCTCTTGTGCGACCTCTGCTTCCGATCTTTTTGCTGTCGATTCGGTGGGAACACTTCCGTCTGCCGCCTTGAGCACAATGCGTGCGCGGAGATCCGCAAGGGAAAGATCCTCTTCCAAATCTTTTTCTGCCGACTGACGGTTTTCCTGTCCGTTTCTGTTGCGGTTACGGTTACGGTTGCGGTTTCTACTGTGCTTTTTCTGGCTCGGATGTCTCTGATTGGTCGATTCCGCAGAAGGGGATGCGCCAACCTTTTCTACCGTATCCGCCTTTGGAGCCTGTTGCGGCTGTACGCCGTTTGCCTGCTCCTTCTTACCGCCGTGATGCTTGCCTCCTCGGTGACCGCGGTGGCGGCGGTGACGTCCCTCACCGTTTGCGGGAGCGCCCTGATTATTGCCTGCCTGCACGGGTGCAGACTCGTTTTTGTTTGTGTTTTCCATTTTGATCGTCCTTTCGGAAATTGCGAATTTATAATTGGATCAGCCCTGCGTTGACAGCAAGGGAGAGAAGGGTGAGACGGACGTTTGCATTCATACGCAAGCGGTCGATCGCCTCATCCACGGCATTGCAAAGCGTGAGCAATGCGGGTGTTGTGAATCGATAAGCAAGCTCGTGTGCATCCTCTGCATCCGCAAAAAAGCAAAGTGTGGGATTGTCCGTTTGCTTGCAGATGAGGAGATCTCGCAGGCAGAGCAGGATCACGGAAAGATTTGCGGTCAGCGTATCGCGCTTTTGTCCGAGTGAATTGAGATAGCGAAGCGTTGCGGATGCGTTTTTTTGCTCCGATGCAAGCCTTGCAAATTCCTTGGCAAGGGCGCGTCTTTCCACGTGCGGCTTGCGTGCGGCAGGGGAGAGAAGCTCGATTGCCGCACCGATCCGTCCGTCCGCAATTGCCAACAATTCACGGTATTCCGTGGGATTGGTCGATTTGAGCGACCGTGCCTCGGCTTGCGTGCGGCAGAGGTATTCGTCCATCACAACCGTTGAGATCGGCTCGGTATGAATCGTCTGTGTGCGGCTTCGAATGGTTTCAAGCAACGGAGCAGCACTTTCGCAGAGCAGGAAGAAGAGTACGTATTTCGGCGGCTCCTCCAAGGTCAGGAGAAAGGCATTTTGTGCTTGAACGGTCATCAGATGCGCATCCTCAATGAGGTAGACCTTGACGTCCGTATCGTTTGGTGCGACGATAACGTCACCCTTGAGGCGACGGATCGCTTCCACGCCAAGCGTTGCTTTGTCCTCTCTGCCGATGGTGATCACGTCGGGAGAATTTCCCGATAGAATCTTTTTGCAGGAGGGGCAATCGAGGCAGGGGAGTGTAGCGCTTTCATCTGCTCTCTTTTGGCAGGCGAGCGCGGCGGCAACGTGAAGCGCGAGGGTATGCTTTCCCGAGCCGCGCGGTCCTTCTACGATAAAGGCGTGGGAGAGGGTGTTGGCACGGACACGAGCGCCGAGCTGTTGCTTGAGGACATTGTTTCCCGCAATTTCGGTAAAAAAGAGTCCCATTGCCATACCTCCCTTGAAACGATTTTACACCATTATCTATTATAACAGTTTTGCCCTCGGTTGTCAAGCGATTGCGCGGTGGAAACTGCACCTTTTTTTGTGAAAAATTTACGCAAGCGATTGACAGAGAGAGGGAAATAGGGTATAATATTCTGTGAGGCGGAGGCGCTTGCCCCCGTCAATTCAAAAAGGGAAAGGACACGCACCATGGTAGTTACGAAGCAGAGTGTGATTGGCGACGTTCTCGATTACGATGTCGAGACCGCGCAGTTCTTTTTTGCAATCGGTATGCACTGCCTCGGATGCCCCTCCGCACGCGGAGAATCCATCGAGGCGGCTTGCATGGTTCACGGAACCGATGCCGACGAGCTTGTTGCAAATATCAACGAGTTCCTCGCAAAGAAGGGCTAATTGAAAAGATTGGGCAGGCTCAAACCTGCCCAAAGTTTTCTTGTAATCCAAAACGACCGTGGAAAGGACGCAATATGCAAAATATCCCAACTCCCGATAAACGCCTGCAAAGTGCAGTTTCCTATATCAAAAAGGGTGGACGGATCGCCGATATCGGCACCGATCACGCCTATCTTCCCATCTTTCTCGTACGGGAAGGAATCGTCTCGGGCGCGCTTGCCGCAGATATCAATCTCGGTCCCATCCTCTCCGCGCGCGCCAATATTGAAGCGGCGGGGCTTTCCGATCAAATTGAAACGCTTATGACCGACGGCTTGCACGGTGTGGAGGCGTATGCGCCCGATGATGTCCTCATCTTCGGAATGGGAGGCGAGCTGATCGTAAAGATCCTTTCCGAAGCCCCCTGGGTCAAAGATGCAAGGATCGGCTTGATCCTGCAGCCGATGTCGCGCATTTCTCTTTTGCGGAAATGGCTGACCGAGAACGGATTTTCCATTCTCGGAGAGTTCTTGACCGATCCCGTTAAATTCTATCAGACCATTTATGCTCGCTTTGACGGTGTGGGGGAGACCTACACGGAGGAGGAGCTGCTGCTCGGCAAACGAAACCTCGAAGCGAGACCTCCGTTATTTGCCGAGTTTGTTGCGCACGAATTGAGCGTGCACGAAAAAATTTGTCGCGGAAAGCAGAAATCTCCCGATGCGGACGCGAGCGATGAGCTTCGCGTGATTGATTTCCTCAAAAAAAGATTGGAGGACCTGATATGACAGTTTCGCAGTTATACGATTATTTGGATCAAAGAATTCCTGCGTCGCTCTCCTGTGATTGGGATAACGACGGATTGATGTGTGCCTCGGACGGTGATCGAGAGGTTCGCCGCGTGCTGATCGCGTTGGATATTACGGCGGCGATTGCCGAGCGTGCGATCAATGAGGACTATGACGTCATCCTTTCGCACCATCCTCTGATCTTCACCCCCTTGAAGGCGTTGAACGAGCGCGAGCCTGTTGCCAAAAAGGTTTTGCGTCTCCTTTCCGCTGGCGTTTCGGCAATGAGCTTCCATACCCGCCTGGATGCAGTGGTTGGAGGGGTGAACGACACGCTTGCCGCAGCGCTCGGACTTTCCGACGTTGTTCCGTTTGGCGAAAACGGCGAGGCGATCGGACGTATCGGTACGCTGACGGCGGAAATGACGCTTGACGACTTTGCAAAGCTTGTCAAGGACGTTACGGGTGCGCCGTACGTGCAGGCTGCAGATGCGGGGCGCGCGGTTCACCGTGTTGCGCTTCTCGGTGGCGGCGGTGCCTCCGACGTTGAAGCGGCGCGTGCGGCGGGCGCAGATACCTACCTTACGGGAGAATTGAAGCATAACCAATTGACCGATGCCCCCGAGAGAGGAATGAATCTGATCGCCGCAGGGCATTTTTACACAGAGGATCTGATCTGTCAGAGACTTGCCGAGCTTGTTGCGACGGCAGATTCGAATATTGAGATCGAGATTGCGTGCAGTAACGCAGTCCGTATGATTTGAGAAAGTGAGGAAAAGATTATGACATACGTAATGTCCGATTTACACGGTGATTACCAAAAATTTTTGAATATGCTGGAGAAGATCCGCTTCTCCGATCAGGATATCCTCTATATCCTCGGCGACCTTCTGGATTACGGCGACGAATCGATGGAGCTTTTGGCAGATCTGAGCGTGCGTCTCAACGTCTATCCGATCGCGGGAGAGCACGATTTTCTCGCGGCAAGAATGCTCAAGGGCTTTGATGGGATGCTCAAAAGCGGTGCCTCTCCCGATCCCGAATACATTGCGGAGATGACGCAGTGGGTGCAGGATGGCGGACAGATCACGCTTGAGGGCTTTCGTGCGCTTGACGAGGAGCAACGCGAGGGCGTTTTGGAATATCTTGAGGAAATGACGCTCTTTGAGGAGCTTGAGATCAACGGTAAGGAATACGTCTTGGTTCACGCGGGAATCGCAGACTATGAGGACGGCGCAGATCTTGAGGATTTCCTCCCCGAGGACTTTTTCTCCGCCGCAATCGACCCCTCCTATCCGTTGATCAACGGCAAGACCGTAGTTGCGGGACACGTGCCGACGGCAAGCGGTAAGATCGAGCGCGGAGAGGGAAGCATCCTCATTGATTGCGGTGTTTGCAACGGCGGCTCGCTTGGCTGTCTCTGTCTTGAAACGGGCAAGGAGTATTACGTCTGATGCGAAAGAACGACGTTGTAACGCTTGAAATAGAAGAGATCAACAACCTCGGCTGTGGAGTCGGGCACCTCGCGGTGTCCGATGGCAGTCGGGGGCTTGTGGTATTTGTGCAGGGCGCGGTGACGGGAGATACGGTCGAGGCAAGGATCATCAAGGTCAATAAAAGCTATCTCGTCGGACGCATCGAGCGAATTCTCAAGCCCTCTCCGTACCGTTACAATGGAGAGGATTGCGGTGCGCGCGGGTGTGGCGGTTGTATTTACCGACACGTCCAATATGAGCACGAGTTGGAGATCAAACGTGAATACGTGAGAAGTGCCTTTCGAAAGGCAGGACTTGCGGACGTTGAGATCGAGGCGGTTCGCACGACAAATGCACTGACTGCATACCGCAATAAGGCGCAATATCCCGTCCAAAACGGCAAAAACGGTATGGAATACGGATTTTTCGCAGGCTCGACACACCGTATCGTTCCTGTTTCCAAATGCTTGCTTCAACCCGCGATTTTTGCGGAAATTGCAGACTTTGTTTGCCGCTTTTGCGATAAAAACGGCATTACCGCATATAACGAGGAAACGGGAAGTGGCTTTTTGCGTCATATCTATCTCCGACAAGGACAGGCTACGGGAGAGATTATGCTTTGCCTGGTAGCCAACGGGAAGAGCTTTTCTGCGGAAGAGGCGTTTGCTTCAAGCGTTATTGCGCGCTTCCCCGAAATCAAGAGCATCTACTTAAACACGAATACGAAAAGCACAAACGTTGTGCTTGGGGATCAATACCGCAGACTGGCGGGAAAATCAGAGATCGAGGACGAGCTTTGTGGACTCCGTTTTGCAATCGCGCCTGCCGCATTCTATCAGGTCAATCACGATGCCTGCGAGCTTCTTTACGGCATCGCAAAGGAGAAGGCGGGCTTGACGGGCGGAGAGATCCTTCTCGATCTCTACTGCGGAATCGGGACGATCGGACTTTCGATGGCAGATCGTGCCGGGGAGATCGTCGGAATTGAGATCGTCGAGGCGGCGGTGAAGTGTGCTCGGGAAAATTCCGCGCGTAACGGAGTTGAGAATGCGTATTTTTATTGCGGAGACGCGAGTGACGCCAAGGGATTGCTTGCCAACGCCGAGCGTTTACACGGGTCGGTGGAGGGTGCGACAGTCATTATGGATCCGCCGCGAAAGGGAAGCACCCCCGAGCTGATCGAATACCTTGCTGCACGCAATTTCCAAAAAATCGTATACGTTTCCTGCAATCCCGATACCCTCGCGCGCGATTGCGTTCTCTTCAGACACCTCGGCTACGAGGTTGGTGCAGTCACCCCCGTCGATATGTTCCCGAGAACAGGGCATGTTGAATCTGTCGTTTGTCTCAAACGACAGATTCAACAATGAATTGCGCGAGCGCATGAATTGAGTGCGTGGCACTCATGAATTGGCTTCGCCATGAATTGCGCCTGCGGGCGCATAAGGATGGACGCGCAATTCAATTCATGGAGCGAAGCGAGAAATCATGAAGCCGCAGGCTTCAATTCATGACACGAAGTGTCAAATCATTCAAAAACGAGGTCTTGTGATGAAACAGAACTTTTTAGTTGATTTATCAAAACAATTTGCCGTAGATATCGTCAATCTTTGCACCTACATCAAAGAAAACAGAAAAAGCAACGTACTGTTAAATCAAGTTTTGCGTAGTGGCACAAGCATTGGTGCAAACATTCACGAAGCCAACTATGCGGCAAGTAAGGCAGATTTTATCAACAAGTTCCAAATTGCGCTTAAAGAGTGCTACGAAACGGATTATTGGCTCGATTTGTTCAAGGATACGCACATGATAACCGAAGAAGAATACAAGGATATGTTTGCAAAATGCAGTAAGATACGAAAATTACTTATCGCTTCTATCACCACCGCAAAGGAAAAAGAATAAGAACGAATGTGATTTTTGAGCGAAACTAGAAAATACAGTTTTACAGTAGTAAAGGCTAACATATCGAAGAAAGGAGTGCCTTGAAATGACCGGAAAAGAAACATTTTTGTTTAACGGTGAAGCCGCTGGCTTTGATTTTCTAGATTTTTGGAGATTTCACTATTCCAATATATACGACCTTCAAGATAAGATTGCTGAGTTTATTGTTTCAAAGGCTTTGGAAGTCAATGAGGCACAGAATGATCAATATTGGACTTTGTGGGATGTCTCGTATCGTGATAAGCGTATAGAAGTAAAAGAAACATCGTATTATCACTCATTCAACCAAGAAGGCAAGGTGTCAAAACAACGAGTTTTCGGTATCACCAAGGCTAACGGGACTTATGACCCTGCAAAGAGTGGCAATAGCGAGTTTTGCCGTCAGAATGATGTATATGTCTTCTGTCTAAACACAGGGGACACGAGAGAGTCTTCCAATCCTCTAAATCTGAACAACTGGGAGTTTTATATTGTTCCTACTGCCGTTATAAACGAAAAATGCGGAAACAATAAGACGATTTCGTTGGGTAGAATCAAGGGTTTGGGATTTTCGGCAAAAAGCTATGACGAAATAAGAGCCGAGATTGATAAAATCATTGACACAATGTGATTGGAGAGAAATATGAATTTAGAAAGACTCAATAAAATCATAGATATATACATAGACAAGTTTGAAATGCTGACAAACGATGATTGCGACGAAAATATGAAGTGGAGAGCGATGTATCACTTCAAAGAGAACTTTGACATTAACGCTCCCGATTTTCACGAAATGTTTAAGTACGCTATGTCAGAGTCAAGCATTATTATCAACAATGGTACTGTTCAGCCTGTTAACGGAATTTTGAAGCTCATAACACATGAAGAAGATACAATGAGAGGTCTTTTCGCAATGTTGTATGAGGATGACGGCGGCGATCTTGACAAAAGGCAGAATAAGATAGAGCGTTTTGTTGAAGAAACGAACAAGCTCCTTGAAAAATATGAGCGTGGTAAGTGGAAGTATAAACAGGACTTCCGTTCTGTTTTGGCATACCTGACATTTTATAAGCCAGAAGAAAACTATTTGTATAAGTCTTCTCAATGTCAGCCATTCTTCAGATATTTGGAATATGGCGAGGAAATCGGATACGGTCAGTATTTCATGCTTTCTCGCTACTATCGTATGTGTGATGAGGTGCGATATGCTCTTTCCAAGCATCCGCAACTGATGCAAACGCACGAAACAAGATGGGATAAGGTGAAAAATCCGCAAGACGATTTGCACATTTTAACTTTTGATATAATTTATTGCAGCATCGTATATGAATTTTACGAACATCAAAACTATACCAAGATTACCAGGAAGAGCAAATTCGATTTGGAACAAGAACTTCTTGCAGAGAAGGTTGAGAAGACGAGAACCGAACTAGAAGCTTTGGAAGAAGAACTTGTAAAAGCTCAAATCGAACTTGATGACATTCCCGAAATTAACCTTGAAAGTCAAAATGTTAAGCACCGAATGTTTGGTAAAGGACTTGTTGCTAAGCAAACGGGTTCATACATTGAAGTCGCATTTGCCGCAAAAACATCAAAGTTCATTTTGACAACTGCATTTATAGGCGGTTTCTTATCGTCCGAGGATGCTACTGTTCTTGAAAGGTGTAAACAGCTTGAATCTGCCATTGCGAATTGTGAAAAAATGGAAAAAACTATAAAATCCAAACAAGCTGAATTGGACTTGCTGATTGAAAATATGGAGTAAAGCAACTCGATCTTTTCATAATAGTAAACGCTATGTTTCCAAGTACCATTTACCCCCCTTGTTTTACATCATTTAAATATAATTTGCCGAAAGGACTAACAAAGTGAGGCCGATCATTGGAGTACTTGCAGAAATTGACGATGAATTGAATACAAAGGTTCGGCGGTCGTATACCTTTTGCAAGCTTTGAGAAGGTCAACGAGGTATTCGGAAACTTTAAACGAAAGGTTTGATTGACCTTTGAAAGGAGACTTTATGAGGCTTCTCATATCTGCATTGACAAAGCTGATCCTGGGTCTTTTGCTCATCGGCGCAATGCTGTTCCTGCCTGCTTGGACGCTGCATTATCCCAGTGCTTGGCTTTTCCTCGGCTTGCTTTTTGTACCGATGCTTGCTATGGGCATTGTGCTGTTTGTAAAAGCCCCCGATCTGCTGAAAAAACGCTTGAATCACAAGGAAAGGGAAGCTGCGCAAAAGGGCGTTGTCGCACTTTCGGGATTGATGTTTCCGATTGGATTTGTTCTCTCTGCACTTGATTTCCGCTTTGGATGGTCGCGCGTTCCGACGTGGCTTGTCATCCTTTCCTCGGTGTTGTTCCTCCTCGGTTACGGGCTTTATGCCGAGGTGATGCGGGAAAATGCCTATCTTTCACGCACGGTTGAGGTTTTTGAGGGGCAGACCGTGGTCGATTCGGGGCTATATGCAATCGTCCGCCATCCGATGTATCTTGCAACGCTGCTTATGTTTCTGCCATTGCCGCTTATTCTTGGTTCCTTCTGGGGGCTGATTCCGTTTGCGCTCTATCCCATTTTGATCGTCATTCGTATCCAAAATGAGGAAAAGGTGCTCACGGACGGCTTGGCAGGCTATGCCGATTATAAAAACAAAACGAAATACAGATTACTGCCGTTCGTGTGGTAACCGTATACAATGAAGCGAAAGGGGAAGAGAATATGAAGCAATCGAACCGAATTGAATGGTTGGATGGGCTGCGCGGGCTTGCGTGTGTTTTGATTTTTGTCCATCACTTTTGCCTGTGCTTCCTTCCCGCAATCCATTTTGGCGAGAGTGCGCCTACGTATCTTTGGGGCTTTGACCGTTCCTTGGCGCAGTCGCCGCTCTCCTTTTTGCTAAACGGAAATTTCCTGGTTGCGATTTTTTGTACGGTCAGTGGGGTTGTCATCAGTATGCAGGTGATCAGAATGGAGGATCGCGAAAGACTCTCCGATTTGGTTACAAAGCGCTATTTTCGTCTGATGCTTCCGCTCTTACCCGTTGCCGTTGCGGTTTTCCTGCTCTCCAATTTCGGGGTATTTACCAATTTGGAGGCGGCGGGCTATACGGGCTCCTCCTGGGCGGCATCCTATTACAGAGACACCGTTTCCTTTGGAGAAATGCTTCGATCCGCAGTTGTCCGAACGTGGTTTTTCGGAGATGATACACTTTCCACGGCGTTCTGGATGCTCTCCAAGCTCTTTTTCGGCACGTTTCTTTCGGTCATTCTTTCGGTTATTGCGTGGAAATATGAGCGTCACACGTGGGTGATTTTTGCGATCGTTTCGATCTTTTTGTTTGGAAATTCCGAGCTTTTGGCGGCGTTCGCGCTCGGCACGTTGCTTGCGTGGCTTGTTTGGAATCGGCAATCGCTTCTTCGCCCTGTTATCGGGATTCCAAGCCTTGTATTGGGACTTGCGCTCGGCGCGTTCCCAAGCGGAGTGATCCCCACGAATTTCTACCGTTACCTTGATTTCCTGACTTATATCGATTGGCACATTCTGGGCGCGTTTCTCACGCTTTT
>JAZQWH010000180.1:0-20121 GCA_045632205.1 Eubacteriales bacterium | reverse complement strand
AAGCTCTCTCTGAAGCACGGAGGGCCAGCTGAGGAACTTCTCAAGGTAGGTGCCTGCCGCGCTTCCTGCGATCGCCTGTCCAAATCCCTTCGGAAGTCGGATCGTAGCCATGTCGTTCTGTGAGCCAAGGAGTTGGCTGTGGGTGTTGTCTTCCTAAGACCGCTTGGCCTCCGACTTAAGCTCTCTCTGAAGCACGGAGGGCCAGCTGAGGAACTTCTCAAGGTAGGTGCCTGCCGCGCTTCCTGCGATCGCCTGTCCAAATCCCTTCGGTCCGCCGTAGCCGCTACCGTCCGGGAATGCCTGAGAGCCACGGGTAATCGAGTCACCGATGGTTGCAACGGTCTTGAATCTGTATGCACCGCCCGTGTTGTTCTCGGCGGGGATATTGATCTGTGCATCCTCGGTTGCAGGCATAGGAGCGAGCTTTACGAGCTCGTCAATTGCGTGCCAGGTTGCGCCGTAAGAGCCGCCGACAATGAGGTACTGCGTTGCAAATACGTTTTCCGCCGTGCTGTTCAGACCCAGGTAGAACTGATCGATCTTAAGCGTTGCGGTAATCGTAGCGGTTGCAGGACGGTCGGTGTAGCCGACGAGGATCTCGTAACGGCTGGCGTTGGGCGCATCCGCATCCTTGACCACCTCAAGCTCAATGTTAAAGCGAGCCTTGATCATATCGCGCAGACGGATCGCGGTCTCGTAGTCGAACTCCGCCTCCTTGTTCTCGCCCTGAAGCATATTCTCATAGTTCTCAATACCGCTGTTCATCAGATCTTCCCAAGCGGTCTTGTACGAATTGGAGTTGTATTTCTTCTCCATCTGCGAACGGCCGTAAACGATCTTGTACGAGCTGAGGTTGACACCGCCAAGCAGAATGGGATCGTCGTGAGGCATATCCTCGGGGGCAGGCTCGTCGGAGGCACCGGGTCCACCGGGAATGATGGGCGCGGGCGTCGTACCGGGAGTGGTAGGCGTGGGAGTCGTAGTTTCGATCGGTGCCGTGGTGGTTCCGCCTACGGTCGTCTCATCGGGCTCTTCCTCTCTGCCGAAGCAAGAGGTGCAGAGCATGCAGACCACAAGCAAAACAAGCACAAGGCTGACCAGTTTTGAGTTTCTCATGTTATCTCTCCTTATGTAAAAGATTGATCCAAGCCAAAAAAAGACAATAGTTCAACTATAATTATACCAAATCATCTTTTGTTTGTCAACCGTAACGCATATTTTTTTACAACTTGTGGATAGTAAACAAAAACCAAAAATCAAAATTGGAACAAATGACAAGCATCAAAAAGGGAGGCTCATAAAGAGCCTCCCAAAATGAGATTTTTTTACTGAATATCGATCATCAAAGCGGGCTTTGCGCCATCCTTGAGCACGTACAGAACAACCTCATACACGCCGTCAGCCATCTTGTTGTAGCCGCGGTAGTTGGGATGCGTACCCTCGTTTCTCTGGGTACCCGTGTTGATGTTGTAGTAGTCGCTGTGGATCGCGGTCTCCTCCTCGCGGTAGTCATCCGTCACGGTATGACCGGGACAAGCGGCTGCGCCCTCGTTGATCAGATTGATCCTGGTGTACTCACCCATATTGAAGTGGTAGACGTCATAGCCCAGCGCCTTGAGAGCCGTTGCGGTCTCCTTCTGGACGCGGCGCATATTCTCGTCAGCCGCCTCGCCTCTGGTTGCATAAGTGCCGTCAAACGCGTGAGGAACGCTGTTCATAACGAACTTGCAATCGGGGTTGGAGCTGGTCAGGAACTCATCCATGAGCGCCTTGATCTCGTTGTAATAATCGGTCTCCTTTGCGGAATCCTTCGCAATCGAGCCGGAGTCGTTGGTTCCGTGCTGCATAAAGACGAGGTCAAACGCCACGGTCTTCATCGTCGCCTTGCAGTTGTTCCACTCGGTGCTGCCGCCGTAGTAGTCGGAGGTACCGAGGTTGATCGCAGTGGACGCACCGCGACCGAAGTTATAAACAACGCCTTCCTTCCACATCAATCTCTGGAGATTTGCGGGATAGGAGAGGAAGTTTCTGAAGTAGATCTCAACTGCATTCCAACCAAACTGTCCGTGCGCACCGTTGGGTCCGCCGTAATCGTTACCGTCGGGAAGCGACTGAGAGCCGCGGGTGATGGAGTCACCGATGGTTGCGATCTTCATCATATCGTAGGTACCGGAGAGGTTGCCTGCCATCTTGAGGTTGTAGTCCGCCTCGCTGTCAAGCGTTGCGAAGAGTGCCTCGAGCGCGTCAACCGCGTGCCAGGTGGTACCGTAAGCACCGCCGCAGACGATGATCGCGGTATCCTCGATCTTGAGGGTGTAATCGTCGTCACCCATACGCGCAAGTGCCGCAGACTGCGACTTTGCACGGTTGGTGTAGCCGACAAGGATCTCGTAAGGAGTCTCGGGAGTGATCACGTCGTCGTCGGTGACCGATGCGTCTGCGCCGATATCGTAATCGGGAACGACCTCGAGCGTAATGCCGTACTTCGCTGCGATGAGCTGCTGGAGACGGATCGCGGTCTGATAGTCGTAATCGTATCTCTCGCCAAGCAGAGTGTCGCCGTAGAAGTAGGTGTTGCCCGTAGGCTCGTAGGTGTATACCTTGCTGCCGCTCGAGGAAACGGTATGCTCCGCAACATACTGATCAACAGAGAAGTTGCCGAGATCACCCCAGAGCGTCTTGCCGGAATCGGAGCCGTAGTACTTGTAGATGGGGCTCTGTGCGTAAACGATCTTATACTCGGAAATGGAAACGCCGTTGACAGAGAGTCCCTCGGGAGCGACCTTGCCGTCGTCGTTGTAATTGCTCCACTTCTTGAGCAGCTCGAGCTGACTGTTGGAGTACAAGCTCCAGTTACCGAGATAGCACTCGTTCTCCGCAGTTGCGTTGAACCTGTAATCATAGCCGTCGATCACGGTCTTCTCGGTTGCGCGGTCCTCAAACGCCATACCTGCAACCTGAGCAATGCTGCGTGCGCGCTCGGTGTTGGTATCGTCGTAATCCGCCCAGAAGGTGAATTCTATGTCGCCAACCGCAACGGTGAGGTATGCGATCGCGGTGAACTTAAGGTTGTAGTTCTTTTCCTTGATGTGGTTGAGTGCGCCTGCAAAATAGTAGTTGTCCGCATCCTCGGAGAGGAAGTCCTGATTGTAGGGGACGAGCGTGTACATCTTGCTGCCGGGCTTGGTGAGTGCATCAAGTGCCGCAGCCTTATCGTACTGTGCAACGACCTTTGCAAGGTTGAGGTTATCGGTGGGAGCGATGAGCGTACCGAACTCGAAGGTCAGCTTGCCCGCATCCTGTGCCGCCTTGAGGGCGTCGTAGGTCTGCTTGGAGATCGCGCTGTCAAAGCGGATACCCGATTCGTCGGTTCCGAAGGCATCCAGACGAACGCTTGCCTTATCCATCGTTTCGATCTCAACGTAGGTAATGCCCGTGGGGTTGAGCTTGATCGTGCCCTGGTTGTAATGCTCGGGATAGAGAATGCCGTTGATGGTAGCACCCGTACCACCCGCATAGAGGGTATCCTGGTTGCAGTAGGTCGTATAATCCTTCGCATCGGTAAAGCAATCGCTGATGTTTACAAACGCATTGGAAACACGTCCGATCAGACCGTAGGTTCCGTTCGTATTGAGCGCGATACACTCGTAGAGGTTGATCGTATAGCGCGTTGCCGTCTCTACGCCGTTGATCTTCTTTCTGGAGGAAGCGTTGTAACCGATGATACCGCCCGACAGAGAGCCGTTCTTGACCGCACCGATATTGATCGCGTTTACGATATCGTGTACGGGAAGATTTTCGCGTCCGTTATCGTTGGAAGCACGTCCCACGATACCGCCGTATGCGGCGTTGCCCGTGCTGCCGACACCGTTGACAGATCCCTCGTTATAGAGATCCTTCATTTCCGCAACGGTCGAGGAATCGTTGCGATCGTAAACGTCGGTGTTGCCGGAAATGTTCAAGCCGCCTACAAGACCGCCGTGATAATGGGTTGCCGTCTTGGATGCGTAAATGTCACCGTAGTTGGCATCGTTCTTCATTGTGGATGCACCGATGAGGAAGCCGACAATACCGCCGAGCCAGGAGGTACCGTTAACGATCTCCACGTCTACGGTAACGTCTCCGTAGTTCTCGGAATTGTTGATCCAGGTCGTACCGGAGGTTACGTCGCCGACGATACCGCCGACGTAATAGATGCTTGCCTTTGCTTCGTTGGTAACCGTAACGTTACCGCGGTTGGTAGCATCATCGAGCTTCACGGCAGTAATGCTTCCCGCAACACCGCCTACCTTCCAGGTGTTTGCACCGCCGGAGCAATTGACCTCGCCCTCGTTGACGGCACCGGAAATCGTCGAAACGTTAGCATAACCTGCAATACCGCCAACGTAGCGGACCGCATCGGTCGCATAGCCCTCGGCAACGGTCGTCATCGTAAGCGCACCGTAGTTCTTGACGTTGACGAACGCAATGTTCTTTGTCGATGCGACAATACCGCCGAGATACGCGTTGCCGACAACCTGATCGCGGGTAAGATCGCCGTAGTTGGTACAGTCAACGACCTTCGAGCCTGCCTTATCCAGCGCAAAGTAACCGACAATACCGCCAACGTTGCGGTGATAGCTACCGTTCTTATCGTAGGAAATAATATCGCCGTTGTTGACGCAGCCGCGGATCTCCTGCGTAGCCTTGGAGGAGTTACCCGCAATACCGCCGATATGCATAGCGGCATAAGCGGAGCGGATGGTCACTGCACCGTTGTTGGTACAATCCGTAATTTTTCCGTGCTCGGGCGCAAAGTTACCCGTCATACCTCCGATGTAAAGCGTGTCGGCAGCGAAATCAGGGCTATTGGAAATGCTGATATCACCGTCGTTGATGCAATTCTTGATCGAGGAGGTCAGCGTTGCGGAAACCGCAATGTCAATGTTACCCGTAATACCGCCCACACGCATACCAAAGTAAGCGTTGTTGACCGTAATATCACCCTTGTTGACACAGGTATCTACCGTAACGCACTGCGCAGATCCGATGATACCGCCAATATAAGGCTGGTGCTTGTTGGTCGTGTTGATGGAGGGCTTTTCTACGGGATAGTTGATCGTAATGTCGCCCTCGTTGAGGCAGTTGATTGCCGTGGGGATCTTGGTAAAGGTGTTTGCGCCCTTGAGGTAGCCGACAATACCGCCGATATGGTCGACATTCTGAATGACCGACTTGTTGTAGATGATATCACCGTAGTTGGTAAGTGCGTTGAGGTAGTTGTCCTGATGCGCGTTGATAGAACCGATCACGCCGCCCGTATAGTCAACCGAGTTGGAGTTGTTTACGGTGATCGTACCGTAGTTCTTAATGTTCTTTCCGGTTGCACGGATAACGGGAATTCTACCAAAGCATCCGCCGTAGTGAGAATATCCGCCGGAGTGCGCCGTGATGTTGAGGTTACCGTGGTTTTCGATCGTATCACCGACGATACCGCAGAAGGAATCACCCAGAATACCGCCGACTGCGGTATCGTTGCCGTAGCCTGCCTTGTAGGTGATGTTCGCATAGTTAAAGATCTGATTTGCGCTTGCGTAACGGTAGTAACCGACCACACCGCCCGCCCAGAGCTTGGTGGAACTGTTCTCAACACCGGTGATGTTGAGGTCACCGTTGACGGTGATCTTGTTCAGCTTTGCGGAGTTTCCGGTGGACGCGGGATGATAGCTGTATGCCGCAAGACCGCCGTAGTAGCAGGTTCCGCTGCTTGCCGAAACGTCCATATCGATGTTAACGGTTACGTTATCGATCATTGCGCTATCGTAAACGGTAGCAACGAGAGCGGCTGCCGCGCGGTTCTGCGTTGCGGTATCAGCGGAGAACGCAGGATCCAGCACGCGTGCGCTTACCGTGAGGTTCTTCACAACGGAAGAGCCCGTGATCTTGGTAAAGAGCGCGCATCCGTTTGCGTAGGTGTAGCCGCTGATCGCCTTGCTTGCGGAAAGGTTGATGCCGTTGATGGCAAAGCCCGCACCGTCAAGCACTGCGTTGTTGAGCGTATGGGTTGCATACGCCTCGTGATTTGCCGTATAACCGATCGGTCTCCACTGATGTGCAGACATATCGAGGTTCTTGGTCAGCTTGAAATAGACCTTGCTTGTCGCTGTGTCGAGCGCACCGCTCTCCAGCCACTTTGCAAAGTAAGCAAGCTCATCCTCCGAGGAGATCAGATAAGGATTTCCCTCCGTACCTGCTCCCGAAAGCTTCGTTGCGGTCGTTTTTTCATCCCACCAGGTCGTGGGAAGGGTCTCTGCCGCCGAGGTAACGAATACCATGGTGGAAAAGACCATCAGAACCGCAAGAATCAGGGATAAAATTCTCTTTGCGTTTTTCATAATTTCTTTCCTTTCAAAAAATCGTGTAGGGTACGCTTGATTTGCGGATCACGCGCCGCCGATCTCACCGATCTCGCCGATCTCGCCAACCGTACCGCCCTCAGTTCCAACCTGCCAATCCGAGTCGCCTACAGCGGGCACGTTCATACCGTGCTCGTCACCGGGAGACGTTGTCAGAATATCCTCTCTCTCTAAAAGAATCAGGTCTGCCTTGGGCTGAAAATACTGCTTCATAGGAATCCTCCTTTCCTTTTGCAAAATACTTCAGGTTAATTATACCACGAGATCCTCGCATTGTCAATTTGTGATAATCTCCCAAAAAGTGCTTCCTTTTTTGGCAAAAGCAACAAAAAAGGAGTCCCCTCCGAGGAGAGGACTCCAAAAAAACTGTTTTTTTACTGTACGTCGATCATATAAGTGGGCTTCTCGCCACCGAAGAGAACGTACTGAACCATGCTGTACGCACCGTCCGCCATCTTGTTGTAGCCGCGGAAGTTGGGGTGCGTTCCCTCGTTATAGCCGTAGGGAGAGTTGAAGTTGAAGTAGTAGCTGTGTGCCGCCGCTTCACCCGTGGAATCGAAGTTCGCGGTGGGACGGGCTGCCGTGCGGTCTGCGGGATCGTTGTAGCCCTGGCAATCACAGTGAACGCCCTCAACAACAAGGTGATCTCTCATATACTTGTTCATATTGAACAGGTATACCTTGTATACACCCGTTCTCGCAAAGCCTGCAACCATATCGCGCTGAATATCCGCCATCGCCATCGTGTTTGCCTCGTTGGTTCCGCCGGTCAGGTTGTTCTTCGTTTCGGTTCCGTGGCCGGGCTCTATGACACTGGTGGTGTCAAAGCGGTGAGGAATGTTGTTGAAGACGAACTTCGCGTTGGGAGAGCCCTTGAGGATATTATCCATCATACCCTGAACACCGTCGCGGAAGGCCTTCTTGGTTGCCGCACTCCAGTTGTAAGCGCCGCCGTTTCCGCCGGAATCGTTGGTTCCGTGCTGCATAAAGACAAGATCGAAATCAACGTCTGCGGTGTTGGAGGTGTTGTAGCAATCCTGCCACCAGGAGCTGTTCTGCGTATAGTAGCTTGCTACCGTAGAGCCGCCCAGACCGTAGTTATAAACAACGGCTTCCTTCCAGATCAGTCTCTGGAGATTTGCGGGATAGGAGAGATAATATCTGTAGTAGGTCTCGGTTGCATTACCGCCGAATGCCGTCAGCGCACCGCCCCTGAGTCCGTAGCTGCTTGCGTAAGACGAGCTATCGGGAAGAGCCTGAGAGCCGCGGGTGATGGAGTCGCCGATGGTTGCGATCTTCTGCATCTTGTAGCTGCCGGAGAGGTCGCCTGCCATCTTGAGGTTGTAGCTTGCCTCGCTGTCAAGCGTTGCAAAGAGTGCCTCAAGCGCGTCAACCGCGTGCCAGGTGGTACCGAAGGAGCCGCCGCAAACGACGATCGAGGTATCCTCGATCTTGAGGGTGAACTGATCCACGCTCATGCGCGCGATCGCAACAGACTGCGACTTTGCACGGTTGGTGGAGCCGACAAGGATCTCGTACTTGCCCTCGGGCGTTACGATATCGTCGGAGGCAATTGCGGCATTTGCGCCGATGTCGTAATCGGGAACGACCTCAAGTGTAACACCGTACTTGTCAGCAATGACCTTCTGCAGGCGAAGCGCGGTCTGGTAATCGTAATCGTATCTCTCACCGAGGAGCGCATCACCGAAGGAAACGGTCTCGCCCGTGGGGGTAGAGAAGTTTACAACGTCGAATTTTACGTCGCCAAGATCGCCGAAGAGCGTCTTGCCGGAGTTGGAGCCGTAGGTCTTGTAGATCGGGCTCTGTGCGTAAACGATCTTATACTCGCGGATGGAAACACCGTTTACGGAAAGTCCGTCGGGAACCTGCTTGCCGGTGTTGTCGTACGCACTCCATGCACGGAGCAGATCGAGCTGGCTGTTGGAGTAGATACTCCAGTTACCGAGGTAGCACTCATTGCGCTCAAATGCGGGATACTTGTAGTTCAAGCCGTCGAGAACGATCTCTTCGGTTGCACGGTCCTCAAATGCCAGACCTGCGATCTGTGCAACGCTGCGCGCACGCTCGGTGTTGGTATCGTCGTAATCCGCATAGAAGGTAAAGGTAAAGTCACCGACCGTAACGGTGAGGTATGCGATCGCGGTAAAGCTCAGGTTGAAGTTCTTTTCCTTGATGTTGTTGAGCGCACCTGCAAAGAAGCAATCGTTTTCGTCCATGCTCAGGAAATCCTGCGCGTAAGGAACGAGCGTGTAGCGCTTGCCGCCCATTGCATCCAAAGCCGCCATCTTATCGTACTGCGTAGCGACTGCCGCGTGGTTGAGGTTCTGCGTGGGAGCGATCAGCGTACCGAAGGTATAGGTTACGCCGGTTGCCGCCTTCAGAGCGTCCACGGTCTGCTTGTCGATCAAGCTGTCAAAGCGGATACCCGACTCCTCGGTTCCGAGAGAATCGAGACGGACGCGCGCCTTTTCAAGGGTCTCCAGGCGAACGAACGTATATTCTGCACACTTATAATCGATCTGGTTGCCCGAAACGTCCTTGCCGTTGACCGAAACGATCTCCTTACCGGAGCCGTTGGAGTAAGGCACGTTGAGGTTCTGGTTGTAGTAGGAAATGGGATACTCGCAGTTACCGAAGCAGTTCTCAATTACGAGATTGTCGGTGCGGTGAGAGCCGACAAGGCCGTGTTTTACGTCAGAGCCATAGCCGATGCAGTTTACAAGAGAAACCGAGTAGGAGGATGTGATCACCTTGATCTTCTCAGTGGTGTTGCCGTTTCCGTTCAGATCGCTTGTATCGGTAACCTCAGACTGACCGGATGCCTGCGTGTAACCGATGATGCTACCTGAAAGACCACCCTTTGCAACAAAGCCGACGTTCACGCAGTTCTCAAACTTGACCCATGCGCCGTGTACAGCGGGGTTTGCCGCACTCGTACGGCTGCTGATACCCGCAGTCGCATTATTACTGCTGGAAAGCGAGGTCGATCTGACCGCACCGGAGTTGAAGCAATCGGTAATGGTATTTGCGGATGCCGTTGCATAAACGACTCCGAAGATACCGCCCACGTAGCATCCTCCGTACGCATTCGCCGTAACGTCGCCGTTATTGGTGAGATTTTGGAGCGTGCAGGACCCAAGCGTGTGTCCGATGATACCGCCGACGTGGTTGTCTCCGCCGCTGCCGGTCTTGTTGACCGTTACGTTTGCGTAGTTGGTAGAGTTGATGAGGGTAGAGGTGTTTGCCGCACGTCCGAGAACGCCGCCCACGTAGAGCGTTGCGCCCTTGTTACCGTCAAAGATGACCTCGCCCTTATTGATGAGCGTATCACCGACCGTGCTGCCTACAAGGTTTGCAACGCCGCCGATGAAGAGTCCCGCATTGGTGACGGTTGCATCCTGATTGGTTACGTATACGCGTCCCTCGTTGGTCACGCGCGTAACCTTCGCAGAGGTGGATGCTCTTCCGATACCGCCGGCAATAAAGCTTCCGCCGTTGACACCGCGCAGAACCGTAACGTTAACGGGGCCCGCGTTGGTCAGATCGATCGCCTGCGCGGTATTATCCATACGTCCGATCAGACCGCCGACGTAAAGCTCGTTGGTGTTGCTCACACCCGTCTTACAGGTCAGGCGAACCTCACCGTTGTTCTCGGAATTCTTAACGATAGAAGCATTGAGAGCACATCCCGTAAGACCGCCGGTTGCGTTTGCGTTCTGAACGACCTCAGCCTGATGAACGAGACCGTTGTTCACGCATCCGTCAATCGTACCCTTATAGAGCTGACCGACGATACCCCCCAACGAACGGTGGCTTGTGTTGTTTACGTTGTATACCTCAACGATTCCCTCGTTGGTGCATTCCGAAATGATTGTGCCGTCAACGCCGAGGTAACCGACGATACCGCCGATAGAGCCCTGCTCTACCGACTCAAAGTGGAGCGTGCCGTAGTTTACACACTTGGAAACGACGACACCCGTCGGTCCCTGAATTTGTCCTACGATACCGCCGATGTAGCGATCCTCGCGGGCGCTATAGGTGCCGAAGTCAACCAAGGAAACTGCACCGTAGTTAGCGGTGTTGGTAATCGAGCTGCTCTCACCGTTCTGCTGCAGGCCGAGAATACCGCCAAGATAGAAGGTATAAGCAACGCCCGTTACGTTGATCGCGCCGCGGTTTACACTGTTGGAAATTGCAAGATGCTTTGCAACACCGACAAGACCTCCAACCCAAGGAGCGCACGCTACGCCGTCCTTGACCTCAAAGGTAATGGTACCGGTGTTTTCGGCATTCACCATCTTCGGTCCTGCAGCTGCTCCCGCAAGATAACCGATGATACCGCCAACGATTGCGTTGTTGGAGGCATTGGTCTTGGTAACCTTGATGTTACCGCTGTTGGAAAAGCCGACGAAGTTACATTCCTTATGCTCCGCTCTTCCCACAACGCCGCCGACTGCAATGGAAGCACCTGCAGTGGTAACGGTAATGTCACCCTCGTTTATGCACGCGCCCATATGGTTTCTCAGAACGGCAGGCTTACCGATTACGCCTCCGATGTTGGAAGCGGCACCCGTCGTACCGTTCAGGGTTACGTTGATCGCACCCTTGTTAACGAGTCCGGAGCCTGCAGGTCCGCTGGAGGTGGTAGCAAGGATTCCTCCTACGCCAACTGCGGCGGAAACGGAGCTGGTTACGGTAATGGTTGCCTCGTTGACAATATTCTTAATCGAAGAGCCCTGGTAGTCACCCACTACGCCGGCAACAAAAACCTCACTCGAGGGAGGAACAACGTTGATATCACCCGTTACGGTAATTCCCTCAGCAGAGGGATAGGAGGTACTGGTAGCAGCGTCGTTTATCTTTGCACCGCACAATCTGCCGATCGCACCTGCATAGTAGTATTTGGCACCCGTGCCGTTGACGTCGAGATCGATTGCAACGTTAGCGCTTGCAACCTTTGCGTTTGCGTAAACAGAACCGACGAGACCTGCAACGACTGTCGCAGTGCCCGTGGTGCCCGAGGTCAGAACGGGGTTGAGGATCTTGACCGCAAGGTTCATGTTCTTAACGGTTGCGCCCGTGCTGATCTTTGCAAACATTGCACAGCCGTAAGCGTACTGATAGCCGCTGATTGCCGCACTTGCCGTCAGCTTAAGACCCGAGATGAGGTTGTTGCCACCGTCAAGCACTGCCATACGGAACGTGTTGGTCTGGATATCCGCAGAGGAATAGCCGATCGGCTTCCACTGGTGCGCGGACATATCCAACGCCTTCGTGATCTTGAAATAAACCGTAGCGGTAGCGGAATTCAGCGCGCCGCCCTCTACGTAGTTTGCAAAATACGCCAGCTCTGCAGGCGTGGTGATCAGCCACGGATTCGAAGAGGAGCCGTTACCGCCCCCAAAGCCCGTAGCCGCATTGTCGCTCCACCAGGTGGTGGGCTGTGTTCCGTGATCCTCTGCCGCAGCAACGCTCACCGTGGTCGTAACAGCCAGGGATGAGAGCACCATCAGCACCGCAAGGAACAGGGACATGATTCTCTTTGCGTTTTTCATAATTTCTTTCCTTTCAAAAATCTTACCGGAATACTGCTATGTCAGGCTTACGCGCCGCCGATCTCACCGATCTCGCCGATCTCGCCAACCGTACCGCCCTCGGTACCAACCTGCCAATCCGAGTCGCCTACTGCGGGCACGTTCATACCGTGCTCGTCACCGGGAGAAGTTGTCAAAATGTCCTCGCGCTCCAAAAGAATCAGGTCTGCCTGCGGTTTAAAATACCGTTTCATAGGAATCCTCCTTTCCTTTGAAAAAATCTATACAGTCCATTATACCATTTTTTTGATATGCTGTCAATTTGTCAATAGGTACCAAATTGCTTTCTGCGAGTTATGCAAAAATCACAAAAAGGAGACCTCCCCGAGGAGAGGTCTCCAAAAAAACTGGTTTTTACCGAACGTTGATCATATAAACGGGAGCATTGCCGTCGAAGAGAACGTAATCCACAACAGCGGTAAGACCGTCAGCGATCTTGTTGTAGCCGCGGAAGTTGGGGTGCGTTCCGTCGCCCTTTGCGACAGGAGTCTCACAGTTGTAGAAGTAACCGTGCGTGTCAACCTCTGCCTTGGAGTCAATGTTACCCGTAGGTGCATCGTAGCCCTTGCAATCGCAGGTACCGTTGACGAGATTCTCGCGGATGTAGAGGTTCATATTGTAGTGGTAGACCTCGTAATCACCCGTTGCGGCAAAGATCTCTGCCATCTCCTTCTGGATGCCCGCCATTGCCATAGTGTTGTGCTCCTCGGTGTTCGAATCGGTATCGAATCTGTGAGGAACGTTGTTGAATACGAACTTCGCGTCGGGAGATCCCTCAAGGATCTTATCCATCATTGCCTGAACCTCATCGCGGAACGCCTTCTTCTGATCGTCGCCCCAGGTGTAAGCGCCGCCCGCTCTCGTCGAGTCGTTCGTACCGTGCATCATAAAGACGAGGTCGAATGCGATCTCTTCGTTGTCGGAGGCTGCGCAGCACGCCTGCCACTGCTCGCTGTTTGCGTAGTAGTTACCTGCATCGCCGTAGTTGCCTGCGGTGGAGTTGCCGCGACCAAAGTTGTAGACGTACGCATCCTTCCAGAGATTTCTCTGGAGGTTTGCGGGATAGGAGAGGAACTGCTCAAGGTAGATCGCATTTGCGGTGCCGAAGAGGTCATCGGAGCCGTAGTTGCCGCCGAAATCGTTGTCGGGAAGTCCCTGAGAGCCGCGGGTGATGGAGTCACCGATGCACGCGATGATGGAGATATCTGCCATACCGGAGAGGTTACCCGCCATCTTGAGGTTGTAATCCGCGCCATCCTCGATCTCGCCAAGCTTTGCGCCCAGCGCCTCAACTGCGTGCCAGGTTGCACCGTAAGAGCCGCCGCAAACGATCACGTCGTTATCGTTGATCATCAGCGTGTAAGCCGCAGGAGTCTGAGAGAGGACGGTGACCGACTGCGTCTTGGTGCGGTTGGTCTGACCGACGAGGATCTCATACTCACTCTCGGGCGTTACCACGTCGTCGGAGGTGTATGCCTTGTCGCCGCCGAAGTCGTAATCGGGAACAACGTCAAGCATAACGCCGAACTTATTGTAGATGATATCGCGGAGATAGATCGCGCTCTGGTAGTCAAAATCGTAAGCTGCGTTTTCGCCGAGCAGAACGTTACCGAAATCGATCGTGCCGCCTGCGTTGGTCTGCATCGTTACGTTGCTAAGATCGCCGATGAGCGTCTTTCCGCTCTTGGAGCCGTAGTTCTTGTAGATGGGGCTCTGCGCGTAAACGATCTTGTATTCGCTGATGGAAACACCGTTAACGGAAAGTCCCTCGGGAACCTCCTTGCCCGTGTTATCGTATGCGCTGAACGCCTTCAGCTTTGCAAGCTGTGCGTTGGAATAGAGGCTGTACTCACCGAGATAGCAAGCGTTGTCCTCGGTTGCAAGATACTTGTATGCAACACCGTCAATAGTGATCGCCTCGGTCGCACGGTCCTCAAACGCCATTCCCGCAACCTGAGCGATGCTGCGTGCGCGCTCTGCGTTGTCGACGTCGTAGTCTGCGTAGATGACGTAGAGGAAATCACCGATCTCAATGGTGAGGTATGCGATTGCGGAGAAGGAAAGCGCGTAGTTCTTTTCCTTGATGTTGTTGAGTGCGCCTGCGAAGTAGAGCTTGGAGCCGCTCTCATCGCCAAAGTCTGCCGCGTCAAGGAAATCCTGTGCGTATGCAACGGTGGTGTATCTCGTGCCGCCGAGTGCGTCGAGAGCCGCCATTTTATCGTATGCAGCCGCAACGGGAGCGTGTGCAAGGTTCTGCGTGGGAGCGATCATCGTGCCGATCTCGAACGAAACACCGGTCATTGCCTTGATCTCGTCGTAGCAAGCCTTGCCGATGTAGCTGTCGAAGCGGAGACCGGATTCTTCGGTTCCCATTGCATCGAGGCGAACGCGCGCCTTGTCAAGCGTTGCAAGCTCAAGGTGTGCGCAGGAGCCGTCGTCGGGGTTATAGGGGAGAGCGTTACCGGAAACATCCTTGCCGTTAACGGTAACGAGCGCGTTGCTTCCGTCAGGATTCTTGCTTGCGCCGTTCTGGTTGTAGTAGTTGAGGAAGTACTCGGTATTGCCGAAGCAATTCTTCAGCACGAGTGCATCGTTACGGAGGGAGCCTACGAAAGCGTAGGTTACACCGGATCCGTAGCTGATACAGTTTTCAAGGTGAATGGTGTAAGGATTGGTAACCACACCGCCGGAGACAGACTCCGCACGTGCGTGTCCGATGATACCGCCGGAGAGAGCGCCCGACTTGACGTTACCCGTAGTAACACAGTTGAGCAGCTTGATCGAGCCTGCGGTTCCGGAGGTCACGCGGCCGATAATACCTGCGATGGCATTGTTTCCAAGTCCGTCGGCGTATACGTCACCGTAGTTGAAGCAATCGACGATGGGCTTTGCCAATGCGTCGGCAGCAGGAGTGATAATACCAACGATACCGCCCGCGCTGCAGTCACTGTCTGCGGTGATCACGCTGGAAACGTCACCGTAGTTGATCGCACCGTTGAGGGTAGCGCTGGAGATCATATATCCGACGATGCCTCCAACGTCATTGCCGTAGAAGCTCTTCTTGTCTGCGGTCACGTCTGCATTGTTGACTGCGTTTTTAACGATCGCGTAATCAAGCAGCTCACCGATAACGCCACCCATTCTCAGGATCGCACCGTGGTCACCGGAAAGCTCAACGGGAGCGTTGTTGATAAGGGTGGTCGCATTTGCGCTTCCCTTGAGGTTGGCAACGCCGCCAAGCTTGATGCTGGAATCGTTTTCGCGTGCGTTTTGCGTGCTGACCAGCACCTTCGCATTGTTGGTAAGATTCGTAATGACAACGGAGCCCTCCGCACGGCCGATGACACCGGCAACGTAGCTACCCAAGTGGGTATTGCCAATGCCGTCGTGGGTCGCGCCTTCCTTGGCACCCTGCGTAACGTTGATGATCAGCTCACCGTTGTTGGTCAGATTGTTGTAAACGGCTGCAGAGCCCGAGCCGTATGCGTAACCGACGACACCGCCGATTCTCAGCGCGTGTCTCTCGTTTCCGCCCTTGGTGAGGCTATCGATCGTAATGAGACCGCTGTTTACGGAGTTCTGAACGCCACCGTTCTGGACAATACCTGCGATACCGCCCATTTTGACGTCGACCTGTCCGAGTCCCTTCGTCTGGCGAACGGTACCCGTGTTGGTGCAGTTGTTAACGGTGCCGATCTTCTGCATGGTTGCAACGATACCGCCCATCGTGGTGGCACAGCCGTAGCCACGGTTGTTGGAGACGAGCAGATAACCGCTGTTGGTGCAATGCTCGATGATCAGGTTGTCTCTTGCAACAACTGCTGCGATACCGCCAAGAGAGCTGCCGTTCTCCGAGCTGCTGTAGGTGATATTAGCCGTATTGATACAGCCGCTGAGCTTGGTCGACATAAAGTAGCCGACGACACCGCCGACGTAGCGGCCTGCATTGCTCTTATCATAGGAGCCTGCATCCGTCAGGGTGATCGCGCCTGCGTTGATGACGTAGTCGCTTTTGTTGGTATGGTCAACGCCGCCGATAACGTTTCCGGCATTCGTCGATGCATGCATCAGGCCCGAAATACCGCCAACGTACTGCGTACCTGCGTTAGAGTAGGTCACGTCGATCGTACCGCTGTTTTTGGAATTCGTAATTGCAAGATCCGTCTGGAATCCGGTCAGACCGCCGATCGCGGTCGTCGTGCCCGTAGTGAGCGTCGAGGGGAATACGACCTTGATCTTACCGAGGTTCTCCGTGGTCTGCATCTTGGATGCCTTGGTAGCATTGAACTTACCGAAGATACCGCCAACACAGTTGGGGTTCGAGCCGTCTCCGCTCGCGGCGTTCACGTTCAGCGTGACCGCACCGTAGTTGGTCACGTTTGCCATATCATAGGCATATCCGGTCTCTCTCATCATACCGGCAATACCGCCGACCGCAACAAGCGCGCCTGCCGTGGTAACCGTAATGGCACCGGAGGTCGTACCGGCTGCACCGTTGGTGAGATTGGTGTTGTTTGTATTGAAAATACGCGGAGCAGCGAATACACCGCCAACCGCAGAGTAGGTCTTGCTCGTGCCTGTCAGATTGACGTTGATCGCACCCTTATTTACAAGATATCCGCCGCGAGCAATTGTCGCGGAGGTCGCGCCGACACCGCCAACCAGAACGCGCGCATCGGAGGTGACCGAAATGCTCGCCTCGTTCGTTACGGGGCCGTTCGCGGTACCGGCAGTGGCACCCGGGTTCTGACCCAGAATGTAGCCCTCGTGGAATCCGATCGCACCTGCGACCCAAACCTCTTTTCCGGTGGGAGCCGTAACGTTAATGCTACCGGTAACCTTCGTATTGGTCAAGGTACCCGAACCGCCGTCCAGTCTCGCAAGCACACCTGCGTAGATGTAGGAGCCGCCCGTGCCGTTGACGTCAAGATCGATATTGACGTTACAGTTTCTGATCGTCGCGTTGTTTGCGCGTGCCAGAATACCGGCAACACCCGCAACGCTGTTCAGGTTTGCGGAGGAGCTGAGCACGGGATTGAGGATCTTTACGTCAAGCGTCAGATTCTCAACCACGGAGCCGCCCTGCATGAGCGCGAACATTGCGCATCCGTTGGCGTAGGTGTAGCCGTCGGGGCTCGCGGTCAGCTTCAGACCGGTAACCTTACAGGAGGCTCTGCCGCTGAGCTTGAACTTATATGCCGTCGTGTTTACGCTTCCGATCGGTCTCCACTGATGTGCAGACATATCAAAGGTTCCATTGCAGCCGTCACCTCTGAGATAGAAGAACGTTGTTGCGGACTTTCCGTTGAGCGCACCGCTCTCAAGGTAGTATGCAAAGTAAGCCAGCTGAATGGGCGTGTCGATGCAATACGCAGATCCGTCCGACGTACCGTTTCCGTCGGCGAAAACCGTCTCGGGTGCCGCATTTTCGCCGTAGGTCTTGATGACCTCATCGTGCCACCAGGTGGTGGGCTGAGTTCCGTGATCCTCTTCTGCGCTGACACCTACCGTGGTTGCAACAACCATGGAAGAGAGCACCATCAGGATCGCAAGAATCATGGATAAAAATCTCTTCGCGTTTTTCATGTCTTTTTTCCTTTCAAAATATAGTTTGGGAAATTTTGAGCTTGGAATTATGCGCCGCCGATCTCGCCGATCTCACCGATCTCGCCAACCGTGCCGCCCTCGGTGCCAACCTGCCATTCCGAATCGCTCACGGCAGGTACGTCCATACCGTGCTCATCACCGGGGGAGGTTGTCAGGATATCCTCCACTGTGAGGCAGATCAGATCCACCTTCGGCTTGGAATATCGCTTCATAGGGTGTCCTCCTTTCCTTTATGGATGGATACAGTATATACTTTTAAATGTCGCTCTGATCAGTGTACGATCACGTAATCCAGATCCCAATCCTCGTCGGGCGCCGCCGGCACGTCCATACCGTGATCTCCTCCGGGAGATTTGGTCAGGATATCCTCGTTTCCGAAAAGGATCGTCTCTGCAGAGGGTTTTGAATACGCTTTCTTCATAGAACTTACCTCCTTTTAGCCTCAGTTGCATCGTTGACAATTTCTTGATTTTCGTCTTGATCATCTTCATTATATACCTGCAAAAACGGATTGTCAAGAACACATTCTTGCGATTCGTAACACATTCTTGCGAAGACGAGCAAAACAATGCACCTTCATTATAACAGGTTTGTTTCAAAAAAACCATACAAAATCCTGCAAATAAACATTTCAAAAACTGCAAATTTTGCACAAATTCCATCATAGCAAGAAAAAAACAATTTTTTATTTTTCGCCAACAATGCACCTTTACCAAACCCACGCTTCCCCTTTTGTGCATATTGCTAATCCAACATCTTCTTTTCTTTTCGATCCGTCCAACCGCCCGAAAACGCGCGTGCCACTCGCTTTTTCGCTTGACATCCGCATACTTTTGTGCTAATATTATTATTGATAAAAACTTTGCATTCCGGAGGTCTTATGGAGCAAAAAAGATTCACCAAAAACGATAGCGGCTTTGTCTGCTCGCACTGCGGCAAGGAGGTGCGCCCGCTCGGCTTCACCTCGCGCAATCATTGCCCCTTCTGCCTCTGGTCTCTCCACGTTGACGTCAACCCGGGAGACCGCGCAAACCCCTGTCGCGGAGAGATGCAGCCCATTCGCACCGAGCCCGACGCAAAGCACGGCTTCATCATCTACCACAGATGCACCAAATGCGGAGAGGTCCATCGCAACCGCGCCGCCTATGAAGCAAAGGAGCAGCCCGACAACCGCTCCCTGCTCATCCGCCTCACCGCAGGCATCCAATAACGAAAGGAACTGATTCGATATGGTATATATGTTTTTGGCAAACGGATTTGAAGAGATCGAAGCACTCTGCCCGCTCGATCTGCTCCGTCGCGCAGGGGTACAGGTAACGACCGTCGGCATCGGAGGCGAGGAGATCACAGGCTCGCACGGAATTACCGTCCGCGCAGATATTCCCGACACGATGTATCGCGATTCCACCCCGGAAATGGTCATCCTACCCGGCGGGATGCCCGGAACCAAGCACCTGGACGCCTCCCGCACCGTGGAGCAAGCACTCCGTGCCGCCGCAAAAAGCAATGCATATCTCGCAGCGATCTGCGCCGCTCCGATGGTGCTGGGCAAGCGCGGCTACCTCAACGGCAAGCGCGCCATCTGCTTCCCCGGGTTTGAGGAATTTCTCGAGGGCGCAACGGTCGCCGATGAGCGCGTCGTAACGGACGGCAGGATCATCACGGGCGCAGGTATGGGCGTCGCTCTCGAATTCGGACTTGCTCTCGTTTCCGCACTCAAGGGAAAATCCGTCGCAGACGAGCTTCGTCGCGCGGTTCTGGCAGACTGATATGCAAGAAGCAAAGGCACGTGCACGCGCCGATCTGCGCGCGCGGAGAAATGCACTTTCCGACGAACAGATCCGCACGTGGAGTCAGGCGATCTGCGAGCAAATCGCCGCCTCCAAGCCCTTTCTTGAGGCAGATCTGCTCCTCCTTTACGCACCGATCGGAAAGGAGATCAATCTTCTCCCGCTCGTTCGCACCGCGCGCGCAAAAGGGATCCCCGTTGCGTTTCCCGTCAGCGATCCCGAATCCTGCACGCTCACGTTTCGGATCCTGGAATCCGATCAACGCCTCAACGCAGGTGCTTATCGCATCCCCGAGCCTCCTGCCGACGCTCCCGTGGCAGAGCCCACCGCCCGTTCGCTCTGCATCCTCCCGGGCCTTTCCTTTACCCCAACGGGTGCGCGCATCGGATACGGCAAGGGATATTACGATCGCTTCCTCGAATCCTTCCCCGGCATCGCCGTGGGTGCGGTTTACGAGAGCCTGCTTGCAAAAAGGCTTCCCACCGAGCCGCACGACCGCGCCGCTCTGCTCGTATTCACCGAAAAGGGCGTGATCGACTGCCGCAGACACGCACAAAAAAAGAAAAAAAGCGCGATCCCCGCGCTCAGACCTTATATTCAAAAGGCGATCGCGTGGTTGCGCTCGCTCCAACCCACCAAGGAGGATCTCGCGGAGATCTCGCGCGTGCGCACGCTTCATCTCCCTCCCGCGCTCGTGCTTTTCTCGTTTCTCTT
>JAZQWH010000179.1:0-8758 GCA_045632205.1 Eubacteriales bacterium | reverse complement strand
TTTTGTCTATTATGAACAATAAAGATGACCTCGTTTGATAAATACGTACAAAATTATATGCTGTATTTGTGCAAAATAATACATCTGCGAAAAAATTATAAAAAAACGAAAAAATCCTATTGACAAATTAAGTCAAATGTTATATTATATATGTTGTTTTTTACATAATCGATGAAATGAAAAGGAGAATTTGAATATGGTAGTTCATGTATGTGTGCTTTGCGGATACGAGTATAATCCCAAGGTTGGAGACGTTGATAACGGCATTGAGCCGAACACTGATTTCGAGGATATTCCCGAGGATTGGACCTGCCCCCTTTGCGGTGCGGGCAAGGAAGATTTTACTGAGGAGAGCAGAAGCGACGACGAGGAGCTTTGATCCCGCAGACTGTCTGTCCATAAAAAAGAAGCGCGGCTGTGCCGCGCTTCTTTTTTTAGTCGATTGATTTGTCAATTGCAAAGCGTGTGATCTTTTTGGAGGTGTTTTTGGGGAATTCGGTGTCACGAAGCTTTACTTTTCCAACCGTTTTGTAGGAGACGTTTTTCTGGTTGATCTTTTTTATTTCACTCTCGAAATATGCCTGAGCGTCCGTGATTTCGTGGAGCGCAAGTGCATCGGTGTCAGGGTAGATCTCCGCAACGATAACCTCTTTTTGCGGGTCACTCTTGCTCTCTCCTGCGTAAACGACAACCTCGCTGACTCCGTAAACGCCTTGGATATCGGTTTCGATCTCCTCGGGGTAGACGTTCTTACCGTTTGAGAAGATGATGAGGTTTTTGAGGCGTCCCGTAATGTAGATCCACTGATCCTCTCCCTCAACCTCGATCTTTCCGTAGTCGCCCGTGCGGAAGAAGCCATCCTCGTCGATGACCGCGCGCGTTGCCTCTTCCTCCTTGAAGTATCCGAGCATAACGTTCGGGCCGCGGTAAGCGATCTCACCCTCGCCGTTTTCGTCGGGATCGATAATCTTGATCTCCCCGCCGATGATCGGTAATCCAACAGAGCCGTTTTTGCGGTATTCGTTGCGGTTGCAGGAGATAAGAGGAGCGCATTCGGTAATTCCGTAGCCGTTGAGGATCGTAATGCCGATTGATTCGAAGAAATCGATCACACCTTGGTTGAGTGCCGCTCCGCCGCAAATGATCATTTCCAATTCACCGCCAAAGTTTTTGGTTACGGAGGAGAAGAGTGTGCGTCGAAGATCGATACCGACCTTTCGCAGACCGTTTGAAAGCTTGATCATACGGCGGAGAGTGGGAAGCTTGCCCGATTTTTCCGCTCCGGCGAGTATGCGCTTATAGAAGGTCTCTACAAATAGCGGAACGAGAATGAGGTGTGTCGGCTTGAATTCGCCAAGCTCCTTCATGATGTAGCGAATTCCTGAGGAAATATAAATTTCACACCCTTGCGCGAAATGTCCCACCAGGTTTACGGTTGAACCGAAGGTGTGGTGAGGGGGAAGAACACACATCGTGCGCTCGGTGATTTGGAAATTGTACATTCCTTGCTCCATATCCGAGCAGATGTTTTTTTGAGAGAGCATTACGCCCTTGCCCTTGCCTGTGGTACCGGAGGTGAATACGATAGATGCCAACGCATCGTTGTCAATTTCGACCGTCAGATAGGAATCATCCCCTTTGGAAATTCTTTCCTCACCGCGTTGACGGAGTGTATCAAGCGACGTCAGCCCTTCAAAAGCCGTGCCCATTGCAATCTCGGTTTGAAGAAGAGGGCAGAGCGCACGGATTTCGGAAAGCTTCTTTTCAACTATGGGAGAGAAAAATGCGAATTCACATTCTGCCGTAACGAGGATGGATGCAATATCCTTTGCGGGAAGCTCCTTGTCAATGGGGACGGTGACAGCCCCCATCGACATCGCCGCAAAATAGGTGAATACCCATTCGGGAGAAGCCTCGCCGACGATTGCAACTGTTTTTTTGTGCATCCCCATTGCGTTCATTTCGGTAGCAAGCGCGCGGATGTAGCTGCGGCACTGCGCGTAGGTGTAACGCGCGATCGTTTGGTCGCTCGGCTTTGTTTTATACGCGATCGCGTTGCGATCGGGATAGCGCTTTGTAACGTTTTCGATCATTGTACGGATATTGTCAAAGTGCGTGGTTTCGTAAAGAGGGTAGTTCTTTTTTCGGTTTTTAAATGCCATTTTTGCCTCCTTGTTTTTTTAATTATCCTTTGATTGTAGAATTGTTAAACATCAGATATGGTTTATTATACTACATTATGAGTTTGTTTGCAATACAAACGGAAAATATTTATTGGTCTTGTCTTGATTTTCGTCATTATGACGGATTTTTAAGCAAATAAATGATCCTCTGAACGCTTTTTCTGCGTTCGTTTTGTTTAAAATAGAGTATTTTCGGAGATGGGAGGAAAAAGATCAGACTTTTTGCAAAGTGACTTGACAATCGGGTTTGTTTGTGTTATAATTAGAATCGATAAAACCTTGTCGATTGCCGTATTATGTGCTACGGACGGCAAAAATCACGAGAGGAAGAGCAACAATGAAAAAGTTTTTGGTATTTCTTTTGATATTTGCATTGGCGATCACGATGATCTCTTGCTTTGGAAGTGACGACGGTGACGTAACCACTACTACAGAGGAGGACGGCGAGCCCACTACTCCGGTTGTCACCACGACCACCACGAGGCCCGCGACCACCACGACCGCACCTAACGGTGGCGGAGATGAGCCCGAGCCCGAGGTTACGACTACCACGACCGCACCCTCCGGTGGGGATGAGCCCGAGCCTGAGGTTACGACCACCACGACCGCGCCCGTTACCGAGGAGCCCGATCCCGTGATCACGACCACTCCTCCCGTTGTCACTGAGCCTGTTCCTCCCATTGGAGGCGGATCGGTTGTCACCACCGATGAAGAGGGCGGTTGGGGCGACAGTCATTCCAAACCGTATTGATTCAAAAAGCGAAATAACGGAAAAAGCAGTCACGCTGAAAAGTGCGACTGCTTTTTTTATATAAAAAATTGAAATATTTTTATAAAATTGAAAAGTTTTTTTGCCAAAACGGTTGCAAAATGAAAGGTTTTGGTGTATGATATATCTGTATAACTATTTTTAGAGAATATGGATGCGTGTATGATTCCAAACGTGTATGAGATCGCACCGAATTTGACCGTGCGAGTTTGTCAAACGAAAAAATTGAAGGCAGGAATGATCTCCTTGTCCGCGCATCTTCCCATTGACCGCAACCGTGCGTACCTCAATTCGCTTTTGCTTTCGGTCCTTCACCGCGGAACGCGCTCCTATCCCACGATTGCCGCCTTGAACCGCCGTCTCGATTATCTTTTCGGAACGGAAATGACGGTTCGCAATTACTATCGCGGAAATCTTCACGTGATCGGTACGGCGGCGGATCTGCTCGGAGCGGATTATTTGCCGAATGGAAATTCGCAGGATCTTATGGAGCAGGTTCTTTCGGTAATGCGGGAGATTTTGTTTGATCCCTTGCTGGATGAACGCGGATTCCTGACGGAGCATTACGTGGAAAGCGAGAAGAAGCTGCAGATCGATGCGATTCGTGCGCTTTCAAATAATCCGCGAGCATACGCAATCGAGCATTGCTCGGCAGCTATGTATCGGGACGAATCCTGCGGAGCGCCTATTTACGGAACGGAAAAGCAGGTGGCTGCCGTCACGCCGCAAATGCTCACAGAGCATTGGAGAGAGGTGATGGGGAAGCTTTCCATGGAATGCTTCTACGTTGGCCCCGACCGTGCGGAGGACGTATGCGAGCGCGTCGGAAGAGTGATTCTTCCGCATTTGTCTCGGGAAGAAATCGAAAAAGCACGGGTAATTCACATTGATACGGATCGAACCGAGATCCAACGCGTCGAGGAGGAGCTTTCCGTCAGTCAGGGACAGCTTGTGATCGGCTTGCGAACGCACACGGTGCTGTCGGATGCAGACCATTATGCCTGCGCCGTTGCAAACGAGATGCTGGGCGTTTCTCCCGTATCCAAGCTTTTTGTAAACGTACGCGAAAAGCACGGGCTTTGCTATCAATGCTCGTCTCACTATAACATGTACAGAGGCAGTATCCTGATCTCCTGCGGATTGCTTGCCAAGAACCGTGCAAGGGCGGAGGAGGAGATAGGCGTACAGATCCGTGCGCTTGCAAGCGGCGATTTTTCAGAGGATGAGATGATCGCGGCAAAGCGTTCGCTTGAAAACGCCTATCGACAGATCGAGGATTATCCCACGTCTCTTGAGAGCTACTACCTTGGCCGTGCACTGTGCGGCTTGGAGGATTCGCTTGAGGATGCGCGTGTCAAGACAGCAGCGGTAACGCGTGAGGACGTGTTGCGAGCTGTTGCAAAATGGAGGATCGATACGGTCTATTTCCTCAATGGAACGGCACCTGCGGACGGAGAGGAGGAAGCGGATGAAAACGACTGAATTTTGCTCCGAGCTTCTCCGTGAGCGCTACGTGCGGATCCTTCATCCGTCCGGGCTTCGCGTGTACGTTTTTCCAAAGCAGCTGAGCGGAACGTATGCACTCCTTGCCACCGATTTCGGTGCGCAGGATCTTTATTACCGCGAGGATGGGGAAGACCGAATTCAAAGCCTGCCTGCGGGAATCGCTCATTTTCTGGAGCACAAGCTTTTTGAAAACGAGGACGGAAGCGATGCACTTGCGGCGTTTTCTGCTCTCGGTGTCGACGCAAACGCTTATACCGCTTGCAATAAGACCGCATACCTCTTCAGCTGTACCGAAAATTTCGATGCGGCACTTGAGGAGCTTTTGAGATTTGTAATGCATCCGCATTTCACGGCGGCATCTGTGAAACGGGAGATCGGGATCATTTCCGAGGAGATCCGTATGACAGAGGATAACCCGTGGGATCGCGGCTATCAGAATTTGCTTGGTGCGCTTTATCACAAGCATCCCGTTCGCTTTGATATTTGCGGAACGCAGGAATCCATCCGAAAGATCACGCCCGAGCTGCTCTATTCCACGCATCGGAGCTTTTATGATCTTTCGCATCTCTCGCTTGTTGTCTGCGGAGACGTGACGGAGGATGCGGTTATGGAAACCGTGAACCGATGCTTGCCGAAGGAGGATTACCGTTCATCGGTCAGACGCGTGATGCCGGACGAGCCGAAAACGGTTTGCAAGGAGCGCGTTGAAGCACGGATGCAGGTCGCAAAGCCGATCTTCTTTATGGGCTATAAGGACAACGATTTTTACGGAACGCCTTCCGAGCGGATGCGTCGCGATGCGGCGGTAACGCTGCTCAATGAGATCCTGTTTTCTCGCTCGGGTGACTTTTACAATGAGCTGTTCGAGAAAGGGATTCTTGCCCCCTCCTTCACCTGCGGCTATTCGATTTGCGAAACGCTCGCGTTCAACTGCCTTTCGGGGGAAACAGACACGCCCGATGAGGTGATCGCGCGCGTACAGGCGTATCTTGATCTGGTCAAACGAGAGGGAATTCGCGAGGAGGATATTGAACGGTGCCGCCGCGTGCTTTACGCCGATGAGGTCCGCTCGTACGATTCCACCGAAGAGATTGCGAACCGCTTGCTTTCCTTTGCCATTGACGGTGGGGAAATGCTTGCGTATCCCGAGATGATCGCACAAATTACAAAAGAGGAGCTTGTCTCCCTGGCAGAAACGCTCTTTGATCGGGCGAATCTGTCCGTATCCGTTATTTATCCGTTGGAACAACGGTAAAATAAAGCATGAAAATCCAACTCAAGAAAGGAAACGATAACAATGGATTTTACAAGAATTTCTTTCCCCGGTATTGGTATTGAGCCTTTTCGGATCAACAATTTTGCTTTTGGCAAGATCAATTGGTCTACGCTCATCATTCTTGCAGGCGCGATCCTCGCGTTCTTTTACGTGGCGCTCCACGCAAAGAAGAGAGGCGGCATTAAAAAGAGAATTACCCTTGCAATGACGGGCGCGGCGCTCCTTCTCGGAGTGATCTTTGCACGTGCAACCTATGTGATCGCAACGTGGGATACCATCGGCTATACGGGCTTTGGCGAAATGGCAGCCTTCTGGGACGGTATGTCCTTTGGCGGTGCGCTGTTTGGCGGTCTGCTTGCAATTGCAATTATGTGTGACGTCTTCAAGATGAACGGACTCAGAGTATTCGATCTCTTCCTTCCCGGTCTTTTGCTTGTACAGACCGTTGCGGCGATCGGAACCTTCCTGGACGCGAATATTTACGGTGCAGTGATCGGTGAGACGACCTCCTTCTGGTGTGTAGGCGGTGCTTGCGAGATGGCATCGGGTGAGGGAACGCTTCTGTCCCTGATCCGTATGACGATCGATAAGGGCGGCGAGGTTCTTGCATACCATCCCGTATTCCTTTATCAGTTTGTATGGGGTCTGATCGGATACGTTGTTGCTCACTTCGTCAGCAACCGCGCACGCTTTAAGGGTCAGGTCACGCTCTTCTATTTCACTTGGCTCGGATTTGGCAGCGCACTGCTTGCGGGCCTCAATGCACCCGAGAACGGCGGCGTAAACGGCGCACAGCTCTTCTGGCTGATTATCGGTGTGCTTGCATTGGCAGCATTCATCGTTCGCGCGCTTCTTTCGGTCAACCGCGGAATCACCGTTGAGGGTGAGGCACCTGAGAAGCGTAGCTTTTCTCAGATGATGACCGCAGACGAGCGTATCGAGAAGCGCGAGCAGGACGTTGCTTGCATCACTGCGATCCTCGATGAAAAGGCAGACAACGTCTATGCGGAAATGACCGCAGAGCCTGCAGAAGAAAACGCAGAAGAGGAAGTTGTGGCTGAGTAATGGCGATTCGTATTGACGGCAAAGCGATCTCGGCGCAGATCCGTACCGAGATCAAAGCGAAAACGGAAGAATTTCGCAATCAGAACGGATACGCACCCGGTCTGGCGGTCATCATCGTCGGGGAGAACCCCGCATCGATGGTATACGTTCGAAACAAGAAGAAGGGGTGCGAGGAGGTTGGCTTCCATTCCGAGGTTTATGAGCTTCCCGAGACGACTACGCAGGCAGAGCTGAATGCGCTGGTTGACAGACTCAACGGGGATGCATCGATCCACGGAATTTTGGTTCAGCTTCCGCTCCCGAAGCATCTTGATGAAACCGAGGTGCTTCTCCGAATCGATCCCTCCAAGGACGTGGATGCATTCCATCCTTACAACGTGGGCAAAATTATGATCGGTGACTATGATTTCTTGCCCTGTACACCTGCGGGTGTTATGTCGCTTCTTGAGCGTACCGGGATAGACCCGGCAGGGAAGAAGTGCGTCGTGATCGGTCGCTCCAACATCGTTGGAAAGCCGATGGCAATGCTTTTTCTTCACGCAAACGGAACGGTCACGGTTTGCCATAGCAGAACGAAGGATCTCGCGGCTGTCGCGCGTGAGGCGGATATTCTGGTAGTAGCCATCGGGCGCGCGGATTTTGTCGGTGCGGATATGGTCAAGCCGGGTGCCGTTGTCATCGACGTCGGTATGAACCGCCGCGCGGACGGAAAGCTTACGGGTGACGTTGATTTTGAAGCGGTCGAGCCGATTGCATCTTATATCACGCCTGTCCCGGGCGGAGTTGGTCCTATGACCATCACAATGCTTTTGCAAAATACGCTTACTGCGGCACAGAAAAAGGCAGTTCAATAAGGTTCTAAATAAACTATCATAAAGAAAGTACCCGCAGATGCGGTAAAAAAGGAAGATTATTATGGAAAACTCTAAGAAGACAATGGACAAAATCGTTGCACTTTGCAAGACGAGAGGCTTTATTTTCCCCGGCTCGGAAATTTACGGCGGTCTCGCAAACTCTTGGGACTACGGCCCTCTCGGCGTTGAGTTCAAGAACAACGTCAAGCGTGCTTGGTGGAAGAAGTTCGTACAAGAAAGCAAATATAACGTTGGTCTTGACAGTGCAATTATTATGAATCCTCAGGCGTGGGTCGCTTCGGGACACGTTGGCGGCTTTTCCGATCCCTTGATGGATTGCAAGCAGTGCAAGATGCGTCACAGAGCGGATAAGCTCATTGAGGATTACGCATTCCAGAACGGTCTTGAGGATAACCCCGCAGGCTGGAGCTTCGAGCAGATGGCTGAATATATTAAGGAAAAGGACATCGCTTGCCCGCAGTGTGGCGGTAAGGACTTCACCGATATCAAGAAGTTCAACCTGATGTTCAAGACCTTCATCGGTGTTACAGAGGATAATTCCAACACCGTATATCTCCGTCCCGAGACTGCACAGGGTATTTTCGTAAACTTCAACAACGCACAGCGTACCAGCCGTAAAAAGCTGCCCTTCGGTATCGCGCAGATCGGTAAATCCTTCCGCAACGAGATCACGCCCGGTAACTTTGTTTTCCGTACACGTGAGTTTGAGCAGATGGAGCTGGAATTCTTCTGCAGGCCAGGAACAGACCTGGAGTGGTTTGAGTACTGGAGAGGCTTCTGCAGAGACTGGCTCAAGTCGCTGGGCATCAAGGACGAAGAGCTGAGACTGCGTGACCACGATCCTGCCGAGCTGGCATTCTATTCGAAGGGAACCACCGATATCGAGTTCCTGTTCCCGTTCGGCTGGGGCGAGCTGTGGGGCATCGCGGACAGGACCGACTATGACCTGACCCAGCACCAGAACACCTCCGGGGAGGATATGAGCTACTTTGCCGACACCACGAATGAAAAGTATGTGCCGTATGTCATCGAGCCGTCGCTTGGCGCGGACAGGGTCGTGCTTGCGTTCCTGTGCGCCGCTTAT
>JAZQWH010000178.1:0-1770 GCA_045632205.1 Eubacteriales bacterium | reverse complement strand
CCGAAGGCGACCTTTGTTGCCATTTTCGGAACCGTATTTGTCGGTGCGCTCAAATCGATCGCGCCCATTCTCGTTTTCGTGCTTGTCATTGCATCGCTCACGAGTGCGGGCAAGGGGATCGGCAAGCGTTTTGGAACGGTCATTTTCTTTTATCTGCTGACCACCTTTATCGCCGCGGCGATCGCGGTCGTTGCGTCCTTCCTGTTCCGCGTCAAGGTACCTTTGACGATTGCCGCAGAGATGAGCACCGCACCCACGGGCTTGGGCGAGGTCTTTACCACGCTGCTTTCCAATATGGTTGCAAACCCCATCTCCGCGATCGTCAACGGCAATTATCTCGGCATTCTCACCTGGTCGGTCATTCTCGGTCTTGCGCTTCGTCAGATCGCGTCGGAGAACACCAAGGAGACCTTGAAAAACCTTTCGGATGCCGTATCCCGCGTGGTTGCATGGGTCATTCAGCTTGCGCCCTTCGGCATTTTGGGACTCGTTTTCTCGTCGGTGAGCGAATACGGCTTGGAGATCTTTGCGGATTACGGAAAGCTGCTCCTCGTGCTGGTTGGCTGTATGCTTTTTGCGTCGCTGGTCATCAATCCCGTCATCGTGGGCATATCGCTCCGCCGCAATCCCTATCCGCTTGTGTTCCGTTGCCTGCGCGAATCGGGCATTACCGCATTCTTTACGCGCAGCTCGGCGGCAAACATCCCCGTCAATATGTCCCTGTGCAACAAGCTCGGACTTGACAAGGAATATTATTCCGTAGCCATTCCGCTCGGTGCCACCATCAATATGGATGGTGCGGCGATCACGATCACGGTGCTTTCGCTCTCCGCGGCATTCTCGCAGGGGATCAGCATCAATATCTTCCTCGCGATCCTGCTTTCCTTTGTCGCCACCCTCGGTGCTTGCGGTGCCTCCGGTGTTGCGGGCGGCTCGCTCCTGCTCATTCCTATGGCTTGCTCGCTTTTGGGTGTCGCTCCCGACGTGGCAATGCAGATGGTGGGAATTGGATTTATCATCGGTGTTGTGCAGGATTCGCTCGAAACCGCGCTCAACTCCTCGGGCGACGTCCTCTTCTGCGCGACCGCGGAATACCGCGAACGCCTTAAGCGCGGCGAGGAGCTCCCGAAATAATAAAGCTACGCAATACTTGAAAAAACGCACCGCTTTCGGTGCGTTTTTCGTTGACAATCCGTCGGCGGTGTGGCGGCAACGTGCCGCTCCGATCAGTCGCCGTTATTACGGTGCGAACAACTCCCACGATGGGGCGGGCAAGCCCGCTTCCATTAGTCGGCGCTTTTGCGGTGCGAACAACTCCCACGACGGAGATGGTTTTGCTTGCCTGAACACCAGATCCGTCTCGCTGACGCGATCCACCTTCTCCTCAAGGAGAAGGCAAAGGGGGGAAAGACTTTTGTTGATTGTGCGAAGCCGATTAGATCAGCAAAACGTAATTGCTTTAATTATGTTCGCAGGAACAAAATGAGCCTTCCCCAGCGGGGAAGGTGGCGCGCCGCAAGGCGTGACGGATGAGGAGAAAAGCGAACAGTATATAGAACTCCAAATTGTTTTTCCCAATGTTCGCACGAACTAAAAAAGCCTTCTCCTTAAGGAGAAGGTGTCACGAAGTGACGGATGTGGTGTGGGAATTCTCTCTCCTCATCCTCCTTTGCCGAAGGCAATTTGTCCCCGTCTTCCCCGCTGGGGAAGGCTATTGAGATTAGTGCGAACATTACATACAAAGGTAAACTAATATCGGTGGCCATTTTG
>JAZQWH010000177.1:0-1847 GCA_045632205.1 Eubacteriales bacterium | reverse complement strand
TTCCATACCAATTCTAACTTGGATGAGGCAATTAACGGCTTTACCTTTACCAACAACGTGATTGACGGTGTTACGGGTAGCTCCAATTCCGGCATTAACCTGAAGTATGTTACGGGTAAGGTGAATATTTCCAACAACGTGTTCAACAACGTTGCCTTCCGTCCTATTCTGGCACAGGTTGCCACCAATGACGGCATTGCTGACGAATTCGTTGTTGTTGGAAATACCTTCTCCGGTAGTGCAGAAGGTCGTTTGCAGGTGCTTGGCAATACTGCCGCAGGAACGGATAATGTAACGCTCGTGCTTAACGGCAATATCCTTAAGGACATTACCAATGCATATCTGATCTGCTACTATAATTTCAACGCTGCAACCACCACGGCAGATTTCTCGGGCAACTACTACGACGTTGATATCGTAGCAAACCCCGGTGCGATCTACTACAATGCGCCTGCGGCGAACGTTGACGATCTGAAGGCATACGGCGTATATCCCTTCTACACCGCATTGAATGCAGACGGAACCATCGATCTCAATTCGCTGGTAACCGCTCCGTAATCGGTAATTTCCGAACCTGAATCGTTCGATTATAGGAACTCCCCCACTCTCAACAGAGGGTGGGGGAGTTTTTTTGACAAAACGGTTGTACTTTGCAGGGAATGATGATACAAAGGGGGACGAAGCTTTGCCTGTTATCTTCCGTAGCGACCCGTCAAGGGATCTTTGAAAATTGGAATTTCGGGTGTTGCAAAGGTGAAAACGAGGAAGAGAAGCGCGAGGATGCAAAGAAGGGCAATTCGTCGCCTCGGATGCCTGCAGCGAAGCCTTTCGGAGTTGAAAAGTCTTGTTTCGCAGAGATATGCGATTGCGGCGGAGAGGAAGAAGATTGCAATGTTGATCCAATCGGGCGATTTCCCAAAGACTCCGTTATAGGTGTAAAAAATCGCGGGGATCAACAGCAGTCCCAGAAGGATGCCGCGTAGCTTCACGCACCAAAAATCGGGACGCTCGCGAAAGTAAAAGCTTTCTATGATAGCGTAAAGAAGCATTGGCCAGAAGAGCAGCTTCATATGCTCCCAGGTCGATTCGTTCACCCCCGAAAAGGGCGCGATCCAAATCGCCTCCCCAAGCCATTCGTAAAGAAAGTGTAACAGCGTGCCCAAAAGCGAGGTCACGGCAAAGCCCATCAGCTGCCACAGCCCGATCGATCGTTTCATAAGTCCTCCAAAAAGCATCAGATGCTATAGTGTATGGCAAGATCGAGCGGGATATGCAACGGAATTTATTGACAGGAGGATTGGATTTTGTTATAATGGAGATGAAAAACGATGAAATGGAGAAGAGGATGGAAAAAAGAACGATTGGAGCCGTGCTTTCCGTAAAGCGGCAATGGTGGCTCAAGGTGAATACCAAGCCCATTAGAATGGGCACAATGGACGGCGCAGCCTTTCCGCACGTGATCCGTGTGAAATATACGGCGGAGGGAAGAGAAATTATCAAACGAAAATGGCTCGGCGCAGGGGTGGAGCCTCCGCAGGTCAACTCGCAGATCACGGTGATCTACCGTGAGGAAAAGCCTACACGATGCAGGCTCGAGATTGTATGAAGAGGATCCTTGTGATCGGATGCCCGGGGAGCGGAAAAAGCACCTTTGCGAGGGCACTGCAGCTCAGAACGGGACTTCCGCTCTATCACCTTGACAGGATGTATTGGAACGCGGACAAAACCGTTGTGGAAAAGCCGATTTTTTTGGAGCGCCTTGCCGCCGCTCTTGCGCAGGAGGAGTGGATCATCGATGGCAATTACGCCTCTACAATGGAGCTTCGGTTTGCCTCCTGCGACACGGT
>JAZQWH010000176.1:0-7527 GCA_045632205.1 Eubacteriales bacterium | reverse complement strand
ATTGCCCTCCACCAAATCATAGTCGTTGTGCGTCGCAATCGCAGATTGCTTCTTCAACTCCTTGATTTGGCGGTTTCGGCTACGCAAAAACGCCACACTGTGGCGTTTTTTTGCGTAGCCTACCCACTCCCTCCGCCGCTGCGCTGTCGGAAGTCGTGGAAGAGGTTCAAATCCCACCGCAGCAAAAAGAAAAACCAACCCGATTGGGTTGGTTTTCTTTTTTGTGTTGTGCGTCCTAAATAGATGCCAATGCGATTACATATGCCCGCCTTCTATTTCAGCGGTGTTTTTTCCATGTATTATGATGGTTTTGTCCTCGGGCACATAAGCATCGGGGAAGTGTATCATTACGTTTTCTTTTTCAAGCTTCGCCTGGAGAGAACGGATATTTACCTTTGCAACAGACACCTCTGTTTTTAGTGCTAACGCAGCAGCTTCTCCAGCTGCCTGTCCTGTCAGTATTGCAGGGGGGATTACTCTGATAAGATCCCAACCGTATCCCGTGCCGTCCGCACTTCTTCCCGCTGTTATGATATTCGGGTAATCCGAACGTGTAAGGCATCTGAGTGGAATCTCAAACAAGTGATCCCTATGCTCAAAGTCATTGATGGCACAGATCGAATCATCAAAATGCCTATACGCATCGGAAACCTTCAGAGAATAGTCACCTTTGATATGCGCGGTGGTTCGGAACTGCGGCATTCCGGGAGTGGTAACGATCTCGCGCGAGCGTCTATCCGAGCCTTTCAGCTTATCAAGTATCAAAAGATGGTTCCTTATGATATAATCGGTTACCTCCTCGGAGGAAAGTCCAGACCATTTTGGTATATCATCGGGCTGATTATCTCCGAACAGATTGACAGAACCACCCGACATACCCTTGTATGCAAAGCGTATATCATTCTTTTCATATGCCTCGCGGCAGGAATCAAGAGTAATCATTTTTGCAGAGAAGGTAAAAAAATTTTCACCGTTGACACATGGGACCCCCCCTCGTCTCAAAACATCACAGTCGCCCGTTGTATCAATCAACATGCGGCAACCGTAATACTCTGTTCCGCCTTTGCTTTCCGTTACAACGCCGTTACAAATATTGCCCTCCATAACAGGATCACACGCTAAACAGTCGTACAATATATCAACACCGTTATTTACAATTTCTTCTGTTAGCTGGTAAGCAAATATTGCCGGAGAATAGCGTTGAATGTATCTCTGTTCGGTATACTCCGTGGGTTCTCCGTTCTTCCATTGCTCGGGGATCGTATCAAATCCAAGCTCCGCACTCTTGCGCAACCATTTTTCGGCAAGTCCGAAAATGATCTGCTTACCCCTTCCGTTGCACATGGGAACGAACAAATTGATCAAGCCAAGAGTACCAAGTCCGCCTAACATATTACTTTTTTCAAGCAATAACGTGGAGCAACCGTTTTTTGCCGCGCTTACCGCTGCCGCTACACCTGCAACGCCGCCACCGCAAACTATCACATCATACGTCTTCTTTTTTGAAATTTTTTTTGAATAAACGATTTCATCGGCATAGCTGTTCTTCATAGCGAATTCCTTCCTCGACACGTACAATATCAGTTTTATTGTAACACATTTTTGCGAATATGTCAATAGATAAAATAGGTGATCAAAAACTATGGGGAAGCCGATTATTTAAGTTCAAATCCCATCCACACGGCGATTTTGGCGTTTGGCATCTACCAAATTTGCACTATGCAAAAAGGGTACAAAAAGCCCCAGAAGCCTTACGACATCTGGGCTTTTGGGGGTGGCATCCATTAAGGATGCACAATCTGGTTGCGGAGGTGGGATTTTTCATTGCCCTCCACCAAATCATAGTCGTTGTGCGTCGCAATCGCAGATTGCTTCTTCAACTCCTTGCTTTGGGGACAGCGCTTGCAAAAAACACCACACTGTGGTGTTTTTTACTGCGCTACCCACTCCCTCCGCCGCTACGCTGTCGGAAGTCGTGGAAGAGGTTCAAATCCCACCGCAGCAAAAAGAAAAACCAACCCGATTGGGTTGTTTTTGTTTTTTTGGTTGCGGAGGTGGGATTTGAACCTCACGACCTCCGGGTTATGAGCCCGACGAGCTACCAAGCTGCTCTACTCCGCGATATTGATTTTTTTCAGCCCCCGGTGGTGCCGGTGACCGGGATCGAACCGGTACGATACTTTCGTATCACGGGATTTTAAGTCCCGGGCGTCTGCCAGTTCCGCCACACCGGCTTTTGCACCGAGAGACTCGCGCTCCATTCGGTTCGCATAGGGCATTATACCACATAAAAGTCTATTTGTCAACCCCTTTTTGAAATATTTTTTCTCGTTTCTCTCTTTGTCGTCCTTTTCATCCATAGAATATGCCTTTCCACGCGCTTTTATTCTCCGATTTGGAAAAGATATTCTTGACTTTCTGCCTTTTGCGTGATACAATATTGGTAATCATATCCCGCCCACCGCGGAATTTTCGATAGTTTTAGGAGACTGCTATGAGAAACACGATGCGTATGCTTTGCATCCTTCTTTCCCTTGTGACGATTTTGACGGTTGCTTCCTGCGATCCGCTTGACGATCTTCCGTCTGAGACCACAACTGCGAGCGAGACCGATGAGCCGACAACGCCGGGAACGACCACTGCTACCCCGACAACCGATCCCGACGTGACGACCGATCCGCAGACCACAACGACGACTGCGACCACGACGACCACCCCCGAGCCTGACGAGCCTGAGGAGCCTGTCGATTTTATCACTCTTTTTGAGAGAGGGATGCTTGACGTTCCCACGTTTATGATGGTACGCAAGGCAACGCAGGACGTATGGAACAAGCCCTCCTCCGAGGATGGCGCACAATCGGTCACCTTGCTTTCTATCGGAGACGAGATCCTTGTCCTTTCGATGGCAACCATCGGAGGAGAGAAGTGGGCAATGGTGAAAAATATTCCGAATGATCCTACCAACAGCATCTATTTTGTTCCTGCGTCTGCGCTTCTTACGACGGATCAGTTGAATCAGTCCTCGCTTCCCGTTATGGCTGCAGCATTCGATTTTGAGATCTGTTCCCCCGCGGAGGTTATGGCTGTCTCTTCTCAGCATCAATTCATTCCCGTACGCACGATGCCGATGCTTGATGAGGAAACCGCCGTTGGCGTGCTTGCGGCAGGCACCGTTGTCGGTGTTTACGCCAAGGGAACCGGTGCGCTCAGTAATTGGTGTATCGTCTATCACTGGGAATGGGAGCTTGACGATGGCTACTATTTCGTTCTGTGCGATTCGCTGATCCCTTATGACGTCAGCGGAAGCGGCGGAACGGGGAACGACGGACACACCCGTCCGTATTGATAAAATCCCGTACCGATTTAAATTCTTCAAATAACCCGCCTTCCTTTCAATGCCTTTGAAAGGGAATGGGGAGGGGAGAGACCTTCAGATAAGTCTCTCCCCTCCCCAAAATAATTTTATGGACTCTTTTTTTCAAAACCTATTTTCTTTTTTCGCGCTTTGTGGTACAATAGGGATAGCTTGGAAAAAGGAGGAGTGGGGATGACCTACCGTGATTTGTGCCGTCGCTTGCAAGACGCGGGAATTGAGAGCGCGGAGTGGGATGCGCAGGTCCTCATTGAGCATTTTTGCTCTGCGAACGAGGCAATGCGATGCCGTTTTGCTCCTTCTGAGGAGATTATCTGTAATGATGCGTTTACGGCTGCGGTCGAGCGCAGATTGACGCGCTATCCCTTGCAGTATCTGGTCGGGGAGTGGGATTTCTATCATCAGACCTACGAGGTCACACCCGATTGCCTCATTCCGCGTGCAGACACCGAGCTGCTCGTGGAGCAGGCGATCAAGCTCCTGCCGCAGGGGGCACGCTTTGCCGATCTGTGTACGGGAAGCGGCTGTATTGCGATTTCCACGTTGGCGGAGCGCTCCGATACGAGCGCGATCGCGGTGGATAAATTCCCAAAAACGCTTGCTGTTGCCGAGCGGAACGCGAAGCGAAACGGTGTTGCGGATCGGCTTCAACTGCGATGCGCGGACGTGCTTGCCCCCGATGTATTGAAGGGGGAAGAGACGCTTGACGCGATCCTCTGCAATCCTCCGTACATCCGCACCGAGGTGCTCCGGGAGCTTGCGCCGGAGCTTTCGGCAGAGCCTGTTGCGGCACTTGACGGCGGAGAGGACGGATTGATCTTCTATGAGACACTCCTGCGTGATGCCGCGCAGTATCTTACGCGCGACGGATTTTTCCTCTTTGAGATCGGTTACGATCAGGGGGAGGATCTGCGCCGATTGGGCGTTCAATACGGCTTTGATACGATTCGCGTATTGCGCGATCTCGGCGGCTGTGACCGCGTGGTGTATCTTTCTCGCACACACGCATAAACTGATATGGAACAAAACCGAGCCTGGAGGACAGAGGAATGAATATTGTGGTGCTTGCGGGAGGGCTTTCTCCCGAGCGTGAGGTCTCGCTGACGTCGGGGAGCCTGATTGCAAACGCGCTTATGGAAAACGGACACCGTGTGTTGCTTGTGGACGTTTACGAGGGAATTGAGAATTTACCAACGGATCCGCTCTCGCTCTTTCGTGAGAGAGGGGAATATACGCATTCGGTCGCAGAGACCGTTCCCGATCTTGATGCACTTCGCGCACGCTGTCATAACGGAGATGCGCTCATTGGGCCGAACGTGATCGAGATCTGCCGCGCCGCGGATCTTGCCTTTTTAGCCCTGCATGGCGCGATGGGGGAAAACGGTCAGCTTCAGGCAACGCTTGATGCATACGGCATCCGTTATACGGGCTCGGGGTATGCGGGGAGCTTGCTTGCGATGGATAAGGATCTTTCCAAGCGTCTGCTCTGTGATGCGGGCGTGCCGACTCCCGCGTGGATCTATCTTCCGGAGGCTCGCGGGAATGCCTGCGCGGACGTGATCGAGGCAGTGGGATTGCCTTGCGTGGTCAAGCCCTGCGGATGCGGCTCGAGTGTCGGTGTCTCGATCGTTGAAACCGAAGGAGAGCTTGCGGATGCCCTGGAGGCGGCGTTTGCCTACGGTGCGGTGCTGGTGGAACGCAAGATCGTAGGACGTGAGCTGACGGTCGGCGTATTGGACGGCGAAACGCTTCCCATCGTGGAGATCATTCCCAAGGAGGGCTTTTACGACTATAAAAACAAGTATCAGGGAACGACGGAGGAGATCTGTCCTGCTCCCATCGACGGAGACGCGGCAAAGCGTGCATCGGAATATGCGCTCCGCGGCTTTGCGGCATTGCGCCTCTCGGGCTATGCGCGGATCGATTTTCTGATGGATGAAGCGGGCGAGTTTTGGTGTCTTGAGGCAAACACGCTCCCCGGTATGACGCCTACGAGCCTTTTCCCGTTTGCGGCTCGCACAAGCGGCATATCCTATCGGGCACTCTGTGAGAAATTGGTCTCTCTCGCCCTCAAAAAATAAAAGAGAAATCCCCGAACGCGATAGGCGCTCGGGGACTTTTTTATCGGTTTCCCTGTCGGAATTCGGAGGGCGTTTTGCCAACAGTCTCTATAAATACGCGGTTGAAGGAGCGGATGCTTTGGAATCCGCTGTCCATCGAAATTTCCGAAAGTGGCTTTTGCGTGGTGAGCAGGAGGTGCATTGCGTGCTCGCAGCGGTATTGATTGAGGATGACCTTGAAGCGCACGCGGAAGCTCTGATGGAATACGCGGGAGAGGTAATCGTAGGAGTATCCAAGCTTCTGCGCCATATCCGAGAGTGAGAGATCGGAGGTGTAATGCTCCTCAAGGTAGGCGAGCATTCGCGCGGCAAGCTCACCGTCGGTGCTTCGCTCCTCGATCGGATTTTGCGAGATGAAATCATCGAAGAGGAGATAAAGGCAAGCCTTGAGGCGCAGGAGAGGAGGACGGTGCAGGGCGACGGTCATTGCGGAATCCGTATCGGTCGACCCCACGAGCACCTCGCGGATCAAGCCCTCGTGCGCACCCGGAACGCGAAGCAGATGTCCGCGCGGAACGCCCTTTGCAAAGAGCTTGGTTGCACTCTCCGCATATCTTGTCGAAAAGACGACAACGAGGCAGGCATTCCCTTCGACTACGTCGATCGAGTGGCTGACAAAGGGCGGGACGAGCAGACATTCCCCGACACCGATATGATAGGCGCGTCGGTCGACCACGGCATCCATCTCGCCCTTGATGGGGTAGATCAGCTCAAAGGATTTGTGAAAATGAACGGGGTAGTGCGTGCGATGGTAGACGAACGCGTTATAGACGTTTCCCGTGGAATTCCAGATTTGATGCGTAATCATTTCCAAAGCCTCCAAAAAGTCGAATTCTGGCTATTATTGTACAACTTTTTTCTTGAAATGTCAAGGTTTTGGCGATAAGATGATAGTAGAGAATATGGAAGGGGAGTTTGCCGTGAAGGGAAGAGTCTTTTCAATTGAGGAATTTTCCACGTTTGACGGCCCGGGGATCCGAACCACCGTGTTTTTCAAGGGTTGTCCCTTGAGGTGCGTGTGGTGCCACAATCCGGAGGGGCAGAGCGCGGGAATCGAATATGCAAAAAGCCCGAACGGCTGCCTTGGATGCGGCGCCTGTCTGCGTGCGGGGGAGGCTGTGACAGGACGTCCCACACTTACCGAGGAGAGCGTGTCGGTTTGCCCCGAGCATTTGGTGCGCCGTGTGGGAATCGATTATACACCTGCCGAGCTTGCGCAAAAGTTGACCAAGAATGCCGATATTTTGCGTGCGACGGGAGGCGGGATCACCTTCTCGGGTGGAGAGCCGCTCCTCTATGCGGATTTTATTTTGGAGTGCGTGCCGATGCTTGATGGGCTTTCCGTGGCACTTCAGACCTGCGGATATGCAGACGAAGCGGTGTTTTCTCGTGTGCTGGACGTGTGCGATTACGTCCTTTTCGATCTCAAATTAGCGGACGCTGAGGCACACCGCGCCTATTGCGGTGTGGATAACGCGCCTATCCTTCGGAACTATCGCATTCTGGCGGAGAGCGGCAAGGATTTTGTCACTCGCATTCCGCTCATCCCCACGCTTACCGATACCGAGGAGAATCTTGAGGCGCTTGCCAAAATAATTTCGTCGGCGGGAGTCCGCTACGTTGAGGTCCTGCCGTACAATCGGCTCACGGGCAGTAAATACGCCTCCATCGGACGGCGCTACGAGCCTTGCTTTGACGAGGGGAAGGAAATTCGGCTTGGAATTGAAATTTTTGCCCGCTATGGGATTACCGCAAAGAAAATGTAAAGGAGACGTACCATGACAGAGCTTGTAAAACGTCAATTGGAATTGCTCAGAGGGAAGGAATACAGAAACGCGCGTGTGAAGGGTACTGAGCTTCACGATTACGTGAGAAATCCGGATTTTTCGCCCCTGATGCACAGTGCCGATCGCTTTGCGTTCGCGCTCGACGCACAAAAGCCCGTTTTTCACGGCGAGGATCTGTTCGGCTTTAACCGTTATACGAAATCGCTTTATCCGAATGAAATCGGCGCGCATTTCGGCAATCTGACCA
>JAZQWH010000175.1:0-13453 GCA_045632205.1 Eubacteriales bacterium | reverse complement strand
TGACGGATGTGGTGTGGGAATTCTCTCTCCTCATCCTCCTTTGCCGAAGGCAATTTGTCCCCGTCTTCCCCGCTGGGGAAGGCTATTGAGATTAGTGCGAACATTACATACAAAGGTAAACTAATATCGGTGGCCATTTTGCGTGGTGGTACCAAAATGGCTGCGGGAGCTATTGTTTGGAACTGTAAGAGAAACAAAAAAGTCTGTTTCACTATCTATCGACAGTGGCACAGACTAAAAAATTCGAACAATCCTTCAAAAACTTTTTAAAGTTTTTGAGGGGGTTATAGGGGGAACTTTTCTCAAAAAGTTCCCCCTAATAAAAATATTCTCCCCTCTTGACAAACGCGCAAAGATGTGATATCATTGTGATATCAACCTTAAAGGAGGATGAAGCAATGGAAGAAAAGATTTTAAAGAACAAGAAGAGAGGCATGCTGGCGTTGGTGCTGACGGTGCTGCTCTACGTTGGTTTTGCGGTAGCGATGGTATACGGCATTGTGCTGACCGAGAGCGGGGAAGCGATCGGCTGGGCACTGGCGATCCCCGGTATGATCTGGGTAGCATTGGGTTGGATCCCGCTTTTGGGACTGAAGGTACTCAAGCCGCAGGAGGCTTTGGTGCTGACGCTGTTCGGTAAGTATATCGGTACGCTCAAGGGCGAGGGCTTTTACTTTGTCAATCCCTTCTGCACGGGTGTAAACCCTGCGGCGGCAACCAAGCTCAAGCAGAGCGGCGACGTGGACGGCGCGACAAAGGGACTTGTCGCAGGCGCGGCAAACGCGGGCATCAGTGCAGCGGAGCTTGCGAGCAAGAAGATCTCGCTCAAGATCATGACGCTCAACAACAACCGTCAGAAGGTCAACGATTGCCTCGGTAACCCCGTGGAGATCGGTATTGCGGTGATGTGGCGCGTGATCGATACCGCAAAGGCGGTCTTTAACGTCGATAACTTCAAGGAATACCTCTCGCTCCAATGCGACAGCGCGCTCCGTAATATCGTCCGCATCTACCCCTATGACGTCGCGCCCAACGTGGACACCACGGGAGACGGCGTTGCCGACGAGGGAAGCCTGCGCGGATCGAGCGACGTTGTTGCAAAGCGTATCCGTGACGAGATCCAGCAGAAGGTAAGCGAGGCGGGACTTGAGATCATCGAGGCGCGCATTACCTACCTTGCATACGCTCCCGAGATCGCGGCGGCAATGCTCCAGCGTCAGCAGGCATCCGCAGTGGTCGACGCGCGTAAGCTCATCGTGGACGGCGCGGTCGGTATGGTCGAAATGGCACTTGAGAGACTCGCACAGAATAATACCGTCGAGCTTGACGACGAGCGTAAAGCGGCTATGGTTTCCAATCTTTTGGTCGTCCTTTGCGGTAACCGTGAGGCTCAGCCTGTCGTAAATTCCGGTAGCCTCTATTGAGCGAGGTCTCAATGGAAAATAAAAACGATAAAAAACAGATCCCACTGCGCCTCTCCGCTAAGCTCTATAACGAGATCGCCGCGTGGGCTGAGGACGACTTCCGTTCCATTAACGGTCAAATCGAATTCCTCCTCACCGAATGCGTCCGCAAACGCAAAAAATCGGAAAAAGAGGAAGAGGAAGAGAAGTAAAATGATATGCGAGGGGGTTTTATTAGGGGGAACTTTTGCAAAAGTTCCCCCTATGACCCCCTCAAAAACTTTTAAAAAAGTTTTTGGGATAATCGGATTTATTAGTCTGTGCCACTGTCTTTAGGCAGTGAAACAGACTTTTTTCTTTCTCTTACAGTTCCTAACAATAGCTGCCGCGACTGCTTTGGTACCACCACCCAAAGCAGGCACCAAAGTAACTTTACCTTTGTATGTGTTGTTCGCACTGCACTCAATAGCCTTCCCTAGCGGGGAAGGTGGCGCGCCGCAAGGCGTGACGGATGAGGAGAACGTATCCGCACAATCATCCCTATCGGGGCATATCAGAACCGTATCGTGACCGAGCCGAGGGCAAAGTCACTTTATGGAGTTTTCAGGGTAGCGGTCCCTGAAAACTGTGCGGAAGCAAATCTGTAAAACTGTTCGCAAACAAAAAAGTCTGCACCTTTGACAAAAGTCATTGGCACAGACTAAGAAATCTATTTTACAAATCCCTTTTGGGAAAGTTCTTGGTGAGGGTGGGGGTGTGGGGGAGGGAGCCTGTGAACCTTGCGAAGCAAGTTCACGGTCGCTTGCGACCTTTTCTTCTCCTAAGAAGGGGCTCCCTCCCCCAAAAAATAATCCTAATCTCCTCAAAACGCCCAGGTGCCGTTTTGGAAAACGGGGACGCGGGAGCCGTTGCGGGTGATGGCGGTAATGGAGAGGTCGTCGGTACCGATCATAAAATCGACGTGGATCATCGACTCGTTGATCCCTTTTTCGTAGCACTCCTTAACGGTGTACTTTTCGTAATCCTTGAGGGTATTGGTAAAGCCGGCGCCGAGGGCGAGGTGGCAGACGGCGTTTTCGTCGAAGAGGGTGTTATAGAAGAGGATGCCCGAGCGGTTGATGGGACTTTCGAAGGGCACGAGCGCGCACTCGCCGAGATAGGAGGCACCCTCGTCCATCGAGATCATCTCGCGCAGGAGGGCTTCGTTCTCATCGGCGTGGACCTCGACCGCGCGGCCGTCCTCAAAGCGGATCCAAAAATTCTCGATCAGCTCGCCTTGATAGGAAAGGGGCTTGGAGGCATAGACGACACCGTCGGCAACACCGCGACGGGGGGAGATAAAGACCTCCTCGGAGGGGATGTTGGCGTTGAACATCACGCCCGTGCCCTGCACAGCCTCCGCGCCTGCCATAAAGACCGTTCCCTCCAGCATACCCACGCGCAGGTCGGTGCCGTTGGAGGAGCGATATTCGAGCGTTTCGATGTCGAGAGAATTGAGATAGTCACAGCGTGCGGCAAGGTCGCTGTTGTGCGCCTCCCAATTGGCAACGGGATCGCCGATCGCACGGGAGGTGAAGAGGATCGCCTCCCAAAGCTTTTCGATCGCCGCCGCGGTGCGCAGGTTGGGGAAGAGCTTTTTTGCCCACTTTGCGCCCGGAACCGCCGCGATGCACCACTGATATTTGTTTTCCATACGGTCGCGGTAGGGCTTGATGACCTTGTAGCGTGCCTGACGCGACTTGGCATCCTTGATCTGATCGATGCCGTTCATGCCGTCGGGATCGTCGGATTCAAGATAGATATGAACGGGGAGCGTGCTTGCGCGGTACTCCCAGCGAGCCTCCTCCCAGCTCTCGACCTTGGAGAGCGTGGCGAGAGAGCGCTTTTTTTGATGCAGCTTTTCAAGCGCCTGATCGCCCCAGATGACGTCCACGCGACGCGCCTTGCAGCGATAGCACTCCTCTGCGAGCATGCGCACGAATTCGGGCTGATCCAGCTCCGCAAAGATCAAAACGTCCTGTCCCTTTTGTACGTTCGCGCCCACCGTAGCGATGAGGTGAGCATATTTTTTCAGTTCCGATTTTTTCATAGGTCCTCCAAAAGAAGTTGTTTTTGTAATTGTTTGCCGAGGGGGCGGAATTTATGCCAAAAAGCCGAGCAGATCGACAAGGATCCCCGCGCCGAGTCCGATGCAGAAGAGGAGGGCGAGGATGCGGAGGGAATCTCTCACGGGGCGGTTGTTGCGGAAGAGGATGGTCAGAGCGATGCCCGAATTGACCAAAAGCCCCGAGAGCATTGCGCCGACGGGAATGACACCGCCGAGATAGAGCTGCGTCAGCACCACCGACGACGCGCAGTTGGGAATGAGCCCCACGAGTGCCGCCAGGAGATTGCCCAGCACGGGGCGGTCGGAGAGCAGAGACGCCAGCGCGTCCTCGCCCACCAGCTCGACCGTGAGATTGAGCAGGAAGCTGACGATGAGAATGAAGATGGCAACGTAGCCCGTGTGCTTGAGCGCCGACAGAACGAAGCGGTCGCCGCAATGGCAGTTCTCGCGCTCGCAGATGTCCTCGATCTGCTGCTCGTCAAATCGGTCTTGGCGGCAAAGCAGCCTTGAGGCACCGTCCACCGCAAAGCCTGCCGCAATGCCGATGACGATCTTGATGCCGAGGATGGAAAGCAACTTGCCCACGGGCGCGCCGCTTGAGAGCATAATGGGGAGCATCTCGTCCGACGTGGAAAGAAAGACCGCAATGAGCGTACCCGCGGTGATCACCCTGCCTGCGTAAAGCCCCGCGGCAGCCGCCGAGAAGCCGCACTGCGGCAAAGCACCCAAAAGAGAGCCGAAGAGAGGGCCCACCTTGCCCGAGCCGCGCAGGATCCGCTCCGTCGCGCCCCCCGAGCGATGCTCCAGATACTCCATGAGCAGATAGGTCAGAAAGAGGAACGGCAAAAGCTTCGCCGTATCCAGAAGCGTATGGTAGATCGTATGTAACAGTAATTCAGGCATTCGTTTGTTCCTTTCCCTTGTTCCTTTCGCGGCATCGCGCGCATAAGCCGTACAGGATCGAGCGTCCGCAGTCCACCGCAAAGCCGTGCATCTCTAACAGATGCCCCGCAAAATGCGCGCTGTCGTGACAGCCCAGATGCTCGATGGCACCGCAGGAGAGGCACTTTCCGTGAAAATGCTCCCGACAGTCGCAGCCCGCGCCCACGTATTGATAGACGCTGCAGCTCCGCTCCGCGCTCTGAAATTTTTGAATGACCTCTGCCGCGCACAGCTCGGATAAATGTCTGTATACGCTGCTCCGTCCCTCCTCCGCGCTGCCGTTTACCGCAACGCAGATCTCCTCGACCGTGAACTGACGGTCGGGATTTTTCGCAAAAAAGGAGCCGAGCCGCTCACGCCCGACGCTCCGATAGCTCTTTTTTTCCATTTTATCCTCCAAATTGAGAACAGTTCTCAAATTATAACACAGTTTTGCGGCGTTGTCAAGAGGGGGAGGGGAGTCGGAGGGAGAATTTTTTGGGAGGCGCGATTTTGGGCGGTTTTTGTACGCAAAGCGCCTATATATATAAAGGATGGAAAGTGCGCGGCGGAGGGGGGCGGGGAAGAGATATGAAAAAAAGGAAAAAATTTATAAGTTTTTTTAAAAAAGGGCTTGACAACGTTTGTTTATTGTGCTAAAATATTAAACTGCATTATAATCGCTCGTATTGCGGGCTTTCTTCGTCATGGAAGTAAATAATTCGGCAAATATTTACAAAAAGGGGTGTTTGAGCCCCGAAAATGGCAAAAAGAGCTTGTTTTTGAGCATTATCAATTCTTTGAATGGAGTGATTGTATTCATGATCAATGTAAAAGATCAAAAGCTTGGTCAGAACACGAGAAAGAGCTTTGCTCGGACGCGCTTTGACTATCCGCTTCCCAATCTGGTCGAGATCCAGACGCGTTCCTACAGATGGTTCGTAGAGGAAGGACTGATGGAGGTCTTGCGTGACGTATCCCCGATCACGGACTATTCGGGAAATCTCGTCATCGAGTTCATTTCCTACACGCTGGACGAAACCAAGCCGAAGTACCCCGTAGAGGAGTGCAAGGAGCGTGACGTAAACTACGCAGCCCCCCTCAAGGTCAACGTACGTCTGACGAACAAGCAGACGGGCGAGGTCAAGCAGGCAGACATCTTCATGGGTGATTTCCCGCTGATGACCGCAAACGGAACCTTCGTTATCAACGGTGCGGAGCGAGTCATCGTTTCGCAGATCATCCGTTCTCCCGGAATGTACTACGCATCCGAGATTGATAAGGCAGGTAAGAAGACCTATGCAACGACGGTCATTCCGTACCGCGGCGCATGGCTTGAGTATGAGATCGACGCGAACGGCATTATGTTCGTCCGCATTGACAAGAACCGCAAGATGCCCCTGACGATGTTCATCCGCGCGCTGGGCGTGGAGAGCCGTGAGGATATTTACGCAATGTTCGGAGAGGACGCGCACCTCTCGCTCACCTTTGATAAGGACGAGTCCGAGGAGATTGCCGCGCGCGAGAACTCCACCATTGGCGTAGAGGCACTCAAGGAGATCTACAAGAAGCTCCGTCCGGGCGAGCCTCCCATCGAGGATGCGGCACGCACGCTCATCAACAACTTCTTCTTTGATCCCAAGCGTTACGACATTGCACCTGTCGGACGTTATAAATATGATAAGAAAATGGCAATCCACAGCCGTATCGCCAACCACCGTCTTGCCGAGGCGGCGGTCAGCCCCATCACAGGCGAGGTGATCGCGGAGGCGGGAGAGGTCGTTACCCCCGAGCTGGCACTCACCATCGAGCGCGCTTGCGTCAACGAGGTGATGATCAGCCTTGACAACGGCGACGTCATCAAGGTAATGGGTAACAACACGGTAGAGCCGGAGTATCTGCTCGGCTTTGACCTCAAGGATTGCGGCGTAGCCGAGAAGGCGCGCATTCCCGTTCTGCTTGACATTATGAATCAGTGCGAGGGCGACGTGGACGCGATCCGCGCGATGGCAAAGGAGCGCATTGCGGAGCTTTGCCCCAAGCACATTACCAAGGATGATATCTTTGCATCGATCAGCTACCTGCTCAACCTCACGCACGACGTGGGAACGGTAGACGACATCGACCATCTGGGCAACCGCCGTATCCGCTCTGTCGGAGAGCAGCTGCAGAATCAGCTCCGCATCGGCTTCACCCGTATGGACAAGATCATCAAGGAAAGAATGACCACGCAGGATAACGAGAAGCTGACCGTTCAGGCGCTGATCAACATTCGCCCCGTCACCACGGCGATCCGCGAATTCTTCGGCTCCAGCCAGCTCTCGCAGTTCATGGACCAGAACAACCCGCTCGCAGAGCTGTCGCACAAGCGCCGTCTCTCCGCGCTCGGCCCCGGCGGTCTTTCGCGTGACCGCGCGTCCTTCGACGTCCGTGACGTTCACTATACGCAGTACGGAAGAATCTGCCCGATCGAGTCTCCCGAAGGCCCGAACATCGGTCTGATCTCCTATCTTTCCACCTACGCACGCATCTCGGATTACGGCTTCATCGAGGCTCCCTACCGCAAGGTCGAGCATATCGATAACGGCGACGGCACCTTCCGCCACCGCGTGACCGAGGAGGTCGAGTACATGACCGCGGATACCGAGGATAAGTTCATCGTCGCGCAGGCAAACGAGCCTTTGGACGGCGAGGGCTGCTTCGTCAACGCAAAGGTCATCGGACGCGACAGAACCGAGATCGTCGAGGTCGATCCGATGAAGGTCGATTATATGGACGTTGCACCGAGAATGCTCGTTTCGGTCGCATCCGCAATGATCCCCTTCCTGGAAAACGACGACAACACCCGTGCACTGATGGGATCGAACATGCAGAAGCAGGCAGTGCCGCTTCTCGTCAACGATTCGCCCATCGTCGGAACGGGTATGGAGCATAAGGCGGCTCTCGATTCGGGCGTCGTCGTCATTGCCGAGCGCGCAGGCTACGTCGACCGCGTACAGGCAGACCGTATCGTCATCGCATCCGAGGACGGCACGAAGAAGATCTACGATCTCATCAAGTTCAAGAGAACCAACCAGGGCACCTGCTTCAATCAGCGTCCCGTCGTCAAGAAGGGCGACTACGTTGAGGCGGGACAGGTGATCGCAGACGGTCCCGCAACCTCCAACGGTGAGGTCTCGCTGGGTAAGAACGCGCTCATCGGCTTTATGACCTGGGAGGGCTACAACTACGAGGACGCAGTCCTGCTCAATGAGAGACTCGTCCGCGACGACGTTTACACGTCGCTCCACATTGAGGAATACACCCACGAGGCAAGAGACACCAAGCTCGGCCCGGAGGAGATCACCCGTGAGATCCCCAACGTCGGTGAGGACGCACTCCGCGACCTCAACGCAGAGGGTATCGTCAAGAGAGGTACCGAGGTGCGCTCGGGAGACATCCTCGTCGGTAAGATCACGCCCAAGGGCGAGACCGAGCTGACCGCAGAGGAGAGACTGCTCCGCGCGATCTTCGGTGAGAAATCCCGTGAGGTGCGTGACACCTCGCTCCGCCTCGCACACGGTGAGTCGGGAATCGTTGTGGACGTTCGCGTCTTCTCGCACGAGCAGGGCGACGAGCTTCCCGCAGGTGTCAACAAGGTCGTAAAGGTATATATCGCGCAGAAGCGTAAGATCTCGGTCGGAGATAAGATGGCAGGTCGACACGGTAACAAGGGTGTCGTATCCCGCATCCTTCCTCCCGAGGATATGCCCTTCCTGCCCGACGGTACGCCCCTTGACATCGTCCTCAACCCGCTGGGCGTTCCTTCGCGTATGAATATCGGTCAGGTACTTGAGGTGCATCTCGGAATCGCTTCGAGAAAGCTTGGCTGGAAGATCATGACTCCCGTCTTTGACGGTGCAAACGAGAAGGACATTCTCGAGTGCCTCAAGGCGGCGGGCATGCAGAGAGATATGTTCCCGCTTGAGAATCCCGAGGGCAAGGAGCTCTACGAGGAGATCACCGATGAGGTGACGGGCGAGAAGACCCTGCGCACGCTGAGCGCAGAGGAGCGCGAGGACAGCGCATTGCTCGAGTCGCTCCGCGCACAAAAGAAGCTTAAGATCCTCGACGGTAAGACCATCCTTTACGACGGCCGTACCGGTGAGCCCTTCGATAACCCCGTCACCGTCGGTGTCATGTACTATCTCAAGCTGCATCACCTGGTTGACGATAAGATCCACGCACGCTCCAACGGTCCGTACTCCCTCGTCACGCAGCAGCCTCTGGGCGGTAAGGCTCAGTTCGGCGGACAGCGTTTCGGAGAGATGGAGGTTTGGGCACTCGAGGCATACGGCGCGGCTTACACGCTGCAGGAGATCCTGACAGTGAAGTCGGACGACATCAACGGTCGTCGCCGTGCATACGAGTCGATCATCAAGGGACAGAACATTCCCACTCCGGGCGTTCCCGAGTCCTTCAAGGTCCTTGTCAAGGAGCTGCAGTCGCTCGCACTCGACGTCAGAGTGCTTGACCGCGACGGTCAGGAGATCGAGCTTTCCGAGCTTTGCCAGGAGGACGACGCTCCCACTGTTAAGGGCGCGGATGCCGACGCGATCGATTCGATCCTCGGTCAGCGCGTAGCGGACGACGAGCTTCGCAAGTCCTTCCTCGTAGATGATGAGGACGAGGCGGAGGACGACGGCGATCTCTTCCTCACGGGCGACAACGCCGAGGAGCAGATCTACGGCTCGGACTTCCTCTCCGACGAGGAATAAGACCGAACAGGTAAGCAGGGAAACCCCACGCCGAGGGCGGCTTTGACCGCCCACGGCAGTTCCCCCCGCGGGAGGAACGTAAACCATTAAAGAAAGGATTCATGGTTAGTACTGTGGAGCATAACGAATTTTATTCGATCAAAATCGGCTTGGCATCTCCCGACATGATCAGAAGCTGGTCCTACGGTGAGGTCAGCAAGCCCGAAACCATCAATTACAGAACCCTGAAGGCCGAGATCGGAGGTCTGTTCTGCGAACGGATCTTTGGTCCTACCAAGGACGGAGCTTGTATGTGCGGAAAGTATAAGAATTCGCACAGCAAGGAGGTTATCAAGTGTGAGAAGTGCGGCGTAGACGTTACCACCAAGAAGGTCCGCCGTGAGAGAATGGGACACATCGAGCTGGCGTCTCCCGTTTCGCACATCTGGTATTTCAAGGCAGTCCCCTCGAGAATGGCACTCGTTCTCGATATGTCGCCCAAGGCGCTCGAGCAGGTTCTCTATTTTGCGGAGAACGTAGTCCTCGACGCAGGAAACACCCCTCTCGAGGTAGGTGCAGTCCTCTCCGAGAAGCAGCTTTCGGAGTACCGCGAGCTGTACGGCAGCGAGTTCCGCGTCGGTATGGGTGCAGAGGCGGTCAAGGAGCTGCTTGCAAAAATTGATATTGAAGCACTCGCAGAGTCGCTCAAGAGCGATCTGGATACCGCAACGGGTCAGAAGAAGACCCGCATCATCAAGCGTCTGGAGGTTGTAGAAGCATTCCGCAAGTCGGGCAACCGCCTGGAGTGGATGGTTCTGGACGCAATTCCCGTCATTCCCCCGGACATTCGTCCGATGGTTCAGCTCGACGGCGGACGCTTCGCTTCGTCCGACCTCAACGAGCTTTACCGCCGAGTCATCAGCCGTAACAGCCGTCTCAAGAAGCTGATGGAGATCCGTACCCCCGAGATCGTCATCCGCAACGAGAAGCGTATGCTTCAGGAGGCAGTTGACGCGCTCATCGATAACGGCAAGCGCGGCAAGCCCGTAACAGGCCCCTCCAACCGTGCGCTCAAGTCTCTCTCCGAGATGCTGCGCGGTAAGCAGGGACGCTTCCGTCAGAACCTGCTGGGTAAGCGTGTTGACTATTCGGGACGTTCGGTTATCGTCGTTGGCCCGAACCTTAAGATCTATCAGTGCGGTCTGCCGAAGGAAATGGCGATCGAGCTGTTCAAGCCCTTCGTCATCAAGAGACTTGTCGAGATGGGCAAGGCGACCAACGTCAAGGACGCACAGAAGAAGATCGACCGCGCATACGATCCCGTAAACGCTTGCGTTTGGGACGCGCTCGAGAACGTCATCAAGGAGCATCCCGTTCTGCTCAACCGCGCACCTACGCTTCACCGTCTGTCCATTCAGGCGTTCGAGCCCGTGCTGGTCGAGGGACGTGCGATCAAGCTCCATCCGCTGGTATGTCCCGCATTCAACGCGGACTTCGACGGAGACCAGATGCCCGTACACGTTCCGCTTTCCGCAGAGGCGCAGGCAGAGGCACGCTTCCTCATGCTTTCCGCAAACAACCTGCTCAAGCCTATGGACGGTAAGGCAGTTACCGTTCCTTCCCAGGATATGATCCTCGGTGCGTACTACCTCACCATGGAGAAGGAGGGCGAGCCCGGCGAGGGCGGACGCTTCCGTGACTTCAACGAGGCAATGTGCGCATACCGCAACGGCGTGCTGGGTCTGCACGCAAAGATCTGGGTCCGCGTCTCCAAGGAGATCGACGGCGAGATGAAGTCCGCGGTCATCAACACCACGCTCGGACGTCTCATCTACAACCAGGTCATTCCCCAGAACCTCGGCTTCGTTGACAGAAGCAAGCCCGAGAACCTCTTCAAGATGGAGATCGAGTTCGTCATCAAGAAGAAGCAGCTCGGACAGATCATCGACCGCTGCATCCGCAACAACGGCCCTGCCGTCTGTGCAACGATGCTCGACGATATCAAGGCACTGGGCTATCAGTATTCTACCCGCGCTTCCTTCTCCATCTCGGTCTACGATATGACCATTCCGAAGGAGAAGCCCGAGTTCATCGCTGCCGCACAGAAGCAGGTCGACGTCCTCAACAACTACTACCGTATGGGTCTGTACTCCGACGAGGAGCGCTACAACGCGGTCGTCAAGCTGTGGGATAAGACCACCAACGACGTCACCGATGCACTCCAGAAGTGCTTCAGCCAATTCAACCCGATCAAGATTATGTCCGATTCGGGAGCCCGCGGATCGATCGCGCAGATGCGTCAGCTCGCAGGTATGCGCGGACTGATGTTCGCAACCAACGGACGTACCATCGAGATCCCGATCAAGTCGAACTTCCGCGAGGGTCTGAACATCCTTGAGTACTTCATGGGTGCAAAGGGATCGCGTAAGTCGCTGTCGGATACCGCACTCCGTACCGCAGACTCGGGTTACCTGACCCGCCGTCTCGTTGACGTTTCGCAGGAGGTCATCATCCGCGAGGTCAAGTGTGATACGAAGAAGGGTGCTTGGGTCAACGACGTTATTGACGATAAGGATAAGAACGTGCTCGAGCCTTTGGCAGACCGTATCCTCGGCAGATTTACGATGGGCCCCATCGTTCATCCCGAGACGGGCGAGGTCATTCTCGAGGACGATCAGATGATCACCGAGGAGACCATCGAGAAGATCGAGGCGGCAGGCATCAAGAGTGTTTGCATCCGTACGGTCATCCAGTGTCACGCAAAGCACGGTATCTGTGCGCACTGCTACGGCGCAGACCTTGCAAACGGCAAGCTTGTTAACGTCGGTGAGGCAGTCGGTATCATCGCGGCACAGTCCATCGGTGAGCCGGGTACGCAGCTGACGATGAGAACCTTCCACTCCGGTGGTGTCGCAGGCTCGGATATTACCCAGGGTCTTCCCCGTGTCGAGGAGCTTTTCGAGGCTCGTCAGCCCAAGAAGCCCGCGATCATGTCCGAGGTCCGCGGAAGCGCGCACATCGGTATGGCAGAGAACTCCAACGTTCACGTTGTTACCGTTCAGCCCGATGCAGAGCAGCCTGAGGGCGTCATCCCCGAGATCAAGGAGTATCAGATCCCCTATGGCACCAAGCTTGCTATCATCGAGGGTCAGCACCTTGAGGTCGGTGAGTCCATTACCGAGGGTAACAAGGCTCCCGCTGACATTATGCGAATCCTTGGTCTGGATGCCGTTTACGAGTACCTCATCAAGGAAATTCAGAAGGTCTACCGTTCGCAGTCCTGTAACGTCAACGATAAGCACGTTGAGATCATCGCGCGTCAGATGACCCGCAAGATCCGCGTGGTGGACGGCGGCTCCTCCGACCTCCTCATCGGCTCTGTGGTCGATATGGTCGAGTTTGAGGAAGCAAACAACGCAATCGATGCTCGTATCGAGGCAGGCGAGCTTGGTCTTACCCATCCCGAGGGCGAAGTCGTCCTCCTCGGTATCACCAAGGCATCCCTGCAGACCGAGTCCTTCCTTTCCGCCGCTTCCTTCCAGGAGACCACCAAGGTCCTCACCGAGGCTGCAATCCGCGGTAAGGTCGACCACCTCCTCGGTCTTAAGGAGAACGTCATCATCGGTAAGCTCATCCCCGCAGGTACGGGTATGGAATGCTACAAGGGCGTCGGCGTACGCGCTACCGATACCAACGACGTCTCTGATGAAGAGGTCGTTTAATAGCCCATTATTGTTAAAATATTTAGGGGGAACTTTTTGAGAAAAGTTCCCCCTATAACCCCTTCAAAAACTTTTAAAAAAGTTTTTGGGTTAATTGGATTGGTTAGTCTGTGCCACTGTCGTTTGTCAGGGGTGCAGATTTTTTTGTCTGTGGACAGTTTCACAGATTTGCTGCCGCACAGTTTTCAGGGACCGCCAACCCTGAAAACTCCATAAAGTGACTTTGCCCTCGGCATATCATTCATTGCCGCATCGCCGCTTCGCTACCCTAAAAAATCACCGAAGTGACATTACCTTTGGAATGGTTGTTCGCACGAACTAAAAAAGCCTTCTCCTTGAGGAGAAGGTGTCACGAAGTGACGGATGTGGTGTGGGAATTCTCTCTCCTCATCCTCCTTTTTCGAAGGCGATTTGTCCCCGCCTTTCTCCTCATCCACCGCTTCGCGGTCCCCCTTCCCCGCTGGGGAAGGCTACTAAGTCTGTGAGAGAAACATTAAGATGACGCACAGATTTGAAGTTTTGCTTAAAATCCACACCACATCCGTCACTTCGTGACACCTTCTC
>JAZQWH010000174.1:0-17918 GCA_045632205.1 Eubacteriales bacterium | reverse complement strand
TGCATTTGTTGCGGCAATGAACCAAAAGGCATTGGATCTCGGTCTTACGCAAACAAAATTCGTAGATGCCGCAGGCGACGATCTGCCCGGAAACGTTACAACCGCAAAGGAAATGGCGGTTATTATGGCGTATGCAATGCAGTGTCCCTTGATCTGTGAGATCCTCGCCGAGGAAGCCTATTCTTATTGTCCGAAATACACGGATGTCAATGGAAATGAGCAAGATTATGATCAATTTACATTTTATAGCACCCTTTTTGACCTGAACAGTAAGAAGGCACAAACCCGTATGGAAAAGTATAGGGAAATGTACGGAAAGCGCTTCAAGCTCGAAACTGCCGAGAATTTCATTGGTAAGACGGGTTATCTCACGCCTCCCGACCGCTCCTACCTGGTTTGCGGTGCGAGCGGAAAGACCACGGGGAACAACTACGTTGTCGTGGTTGGAGACACCAATAAGTTTGCCTACACGATGAAGGACGTCAAGGATCTGTTTGACGCATACGCAAAATAAAAAAAGGACTGCCTGTGGAGCTTTTCCACAGGCTTTCTTTTTGCATAAATGCGCCCCTGTTCGAATAAAGAAGGTAAAAAGGGGGGAGCAGAATGGAATCAGAGCGTGTTTTGATGAGAAGAACGGTCAGAGAAGGATACGTTTTGTTGCTCCGCGCGGAAGCGGAGCTGTTGTTGCCAAAGGAGGGGCTTGAGGGCATTCGTGAGTTTTATTTGCACGTCGCACAAGCCTGCCTCGATTGGGTGAGTGGGATCTACGGAGAGGAGCTTCGCAAATACTACCTGGCGCTTTCCGATATTCGAGAGCGTTCGCGCTTTTTTACGCGTTGCTATCGCTTTTGGATGCGTGTCCCGTGGCAGAATGACGAGCATATGACGGTGCTTTGCGAATCGGAACGCGATCCGATCGACGGGGAACGGGATTTTTATCGGATAGCACATACGTGGAACCTGTCGGAGCAAAGCATCCTCCCACCTGCGCAAACGATGAAGCTGTTTGAGGTGAAGATGCGTCGATCAGGCCTTCCATTTGCTCCGGATGGGATCTACCGTGAGGAGGGACGCGTCAAAATATTTAAAAATCCGTGCAAGGAAAACAGATTTTTGGAAGCGGAGCTGCCGCCTGAGCATCTATGAAATCTAAAATTTAAGTTAAAATCATACAAGTATCGTTTTTGCGAAAAAAAGATCAAAATTCGGATATGCTAAATAGAGATTTGAGTTGAGAATATTTTCCCAAAACAAGATAAAATCCCTTGCAATCAAGAGGGAAATATGATAAAATGATTTTATACGATAAAGCGGTATTGTTTTGTCGGATGCAGCTTTGCAACGAAAAAAATAATCCGGAGGTTTTATGTCAAGAGAAGCTATTTTTAGGATTCGGGAGATCGAATCGGAGGCGGCTGAGACGATTCGTCGAGCACAGGCGCAGGCTGATCGGATGCGCGCAGATGCGGAGTCGTCGGGAGAGGCACTTTGCCGTGAGGCAGAGGAAACCGCCTTGGAGGAGCGGCGTGCTTTAATGGCACAGCTGACCGAAAAATCCGACGAGATGATGCTCCACGCAAAGGAAGAGTCGGAGGCAGAGGCGGAGGCACTCCTGCAGGAGGTTCGTATGCGCCGTAAAATTGCAGAAAAAATTATTATCAGGGGGCTGGATTCGAAATGCCGATAAGTACGATGAAAAAGCTGACCGTGCTCGCTTTTGCAGGCGATGCGGACTCCATCGTACGCAAGCTTATGAATCTACGTTGCGTTGAAATTCGAAATACCGAGGTCGGCGACGGTGCGCTTTTGGGAGCACATCTTGACAGTGACGGACAAAAAGCACGCGCCGAGGGAAGACTCAGGATGATCCGTGAGGTAATTCCCATCCTCAATCGGTATACCACGAGACGAAAATCGTTGGGGAGATCCAGACATCGACTCAGGATCGAAGAATTTCTTTCGGACGGACGCGCAGATTCGGCTTGGAGAACGGTGGAGAAAACGGTGGAGGTCAATGCACGCATCGCAAGACTTGATGCGGAGCGAACACGCCTGCTCGAACGGCTTGATGCACTTGAGCCGTGGCTTGAATACGATCTTCCGCTTTCGGCAGAGGGAACGGCAGAGACGGTTCTTTTGCTGGGTACCTGTCCGCCTGCGTTGAATACGTCGGTGTTCGATGCGGCAATGGATGAGGTCGGTGCGTATGCAGAGATCGTGAACGTGGATAAAAATGCAGTTTATCTGTCTGTTCTGTGTCACAGGAGCAATACGGAGCAGGTCAACCGTGCGCTTGCGGGATTTGGTTTTCTGCGATGCAGCTTTTCCGAGACGTCTGCAAATGCAACGACGGCTTTTGAAGAGACCGAAGCGGAGCTGATGCGACTTGATGCGGAGCGAGAGCAAGCGGAGGATTGGCTTTCCGTGCTTTCGGAAAATCTTGACGAGGTGGAGATCCTCTCTGACGTTGAGGAGACCAACGCAACGGCGGCACGCCATCTGAAAAAGCTTGCAACCACAAAAAAATGTGCTGTCCTTGAGGGATGGATTCCGCAATTTGCGCGTGAAGCAGTCTCGGATGCGCTTTCCAAGTTTGACTGTGCATATGAAATCCGTAACCCCTCGGCGGACGAGGAGCCGCCCGTGCTTCTTCGCAACAACCGCTTCTCAATGAACTTCGAGTGGGTGATCGGAATGTATGCATATCCCAAATACGGCGCGTTTGATCCCACGTTTATTATGAGTATCTTCTATTTTGTCCTCTTCGGTCTGATGTTTGCGGACGTTGGCTACGGACTTTTGCTCACATTGGGGAGCTTTGGCGGTATTCTGCTCTTCCATCCGAGGGTGGGAATGAGACGGATGCTTTCGATGTTTGGATATTGCGGAATCGCAAGTATGATCATGGGAGTGATCTTTGGAGGCTGGTTTGGAGATCTGCCAACGGCGATTATGACCAATCTGTTGGGGCTCAACGTCAACACGGGAGCAGGGCATTTCTTTGGATCGGGGTTGTGGTTTAATCCGCTTGACGATCCGATGACCTTCCTCATCCTCTCTCTTGGAGTGGGCGCGATCCACCTGATCACGGGTATGATCGTCAAATTTGTCATTTTGTGCCGCTCGGGCAAAACGGCGGAGGCGATCTGCACCATTCTCCCGTATTGGGTGCTTTTTGCAGGACTGTTGATGCTCGTTTTGGGAATGCTTGGCGGAGCATTGGCAATTTTGGGAACCGTTGGCGGTTACGTTGCCATTGCAGGAGCGGTTCTCATCCTTCTTCTCAACGGATACGGGAGAAAAAATATCTTCTCGCGGATCGTTGGGGGACTTGGAGGCTTGTATGGATTGATCAATTATGCCTCCGATCTTCTTTCCTACTCGCGCATTCTGGCGCTTGGTCTTGTTGCGGGTGTCATCGCTAAGGTCATCAATCTGATCACGATGCTTGGAGCAACGGGTGCGATCGGGCTTGTGGTTATGGTCATCGTTTTGCTCGTAGGACACGCCCTCAACCTTGCCATCAACGTGCTCGGTACCTTCGTGCACACCTCTCGCTTGCAGTATATTGAGTTTTTTGGAAAATTTTATGAGGACGGCGGAAAGCCGTTTGAGCCTGCAAGCTCGGCAGATCACTATACGGAGCAAATTTCCGATTAAATTAAAATCAAAAGGAGTTTTTTATTATGGGAGTTTTTTTGAATACAATCTTCAGCGGCTTTAATCTCGCAATTCTCGGTGTTGCACTTGCAACCTTTCTTTCGGGTATGGGATCGGCAAAGGGTGTCAACCTGGTTGGTAAGGCATCCTCCGGTCTCCTCTCCGAGGACCCCTCCAAATTCGGTAAGGCGTTGATCCTCCAGGCTCTGCCTATGACGCAGGGTATTTACGGATTGATCACCTCCTTCCTCATCATCTTCAAGCTTGGAATTCTGGGCGGCGGTGTGAATCCTGCGGCGGTTTCGGTGTCGGAGGGTATGTATTATCTTGTTGCCGCACTTCCCATTGCCATTGTCGGACTTTATTCGGGAATCAAGCAGGGCGAGGTTGCCGCGTCCGGTATCTCTCTCCTTTCCAAGCGCCCCGATGAGGTCGGTAAGGCGATCACCTCCGCAGCACTTGTAGAGACCTACGCAATTTTCGCAGTTCTTGTTTCGCTTCTTTTGGTGCTCTTTGCGCCCACGTTTGCACCTGCGGTTGTCGCTTGATTTGCAAAGAGGTTTTTGGAAATGTCTATCACAGGACTGGATAAGATCGCCGATCGAATCCGAAACGATGCAAATGCCGAGGCGGCACGCATTCTGGCGGAAGCTGAGGAGGAAAGTGCAAGGATTCGTGCGGACTACGAGGCGCGTGCGGAGGAGATTCGCAAAACGCTCTCCGATGAGACCGAGCGTATGGCGATGGAGCTTATAAACCGCACAAAGGCTTCGGCGGAAACACAAAAGCGCAATCGCATCCTTGCTTGCAAGAGCGAAACGATGGATCGCGTATTTGAAGATACCTATGAGCAGATACGATCGCTCAAGGGGGAAAAATATATCAGCCTTCTGGTAGGACTCCTGGCGGCTTGCCTTTTGGAGCAATGGGAGGCAGAGCGCGTCAGCCGTACGCTTTACGGTGAGGAAGATGCGCAGGAGCCCGACGCATATGAGGTTATTCTCAATATGAAGGACCGTGACCGCTACGGAAGTGCGCTCATTGAGGGCGTGCGCAAAAAGCTTGCGGGCAAGGCGCAGAAGGAGAAGCTGGAGCGAATCGTTCTTGCAAATACGACTGCATCCATTGATGCGGGGCTTGTTCTGCGTTGCGGCAGTATTGAGATCAATTCCTCGCTTGCACCTTTGTTTTCCCAGCTCCGCCGTGAATTGGAGGCAGAGGTTGGGCAGGCTTTATTCACCCCTAAAAAACAAACTTGATCGGAGGCACCGATTTCGATGTCTGATTATTTTTACAGCAGTGCCCGCGTGCGCGCATTAGAAACAGCGCTTGTTGGCACGGATGCGCTTGCAAGACTTGCACGTGCAGGCTCCGTCGAGACAGCATATGCACAGCTTGCGGAATACGGCTTGACTGTCCTTCGGAACGCGGATGGGAAGGTGCGGATCGAGGAGACCTTGCTTTCCCGTTTGCGTGGAGCCTACAAGGAGATCGAAGCGCTTACCGCCGAGTCGGATCCGCGCGCGATCCTGCTTTGGCGCTACCAATATGATTGTAACAATCTCAAGGCGGCGATCAAGGGATTCTTGCGTGAGATCGATCCGCTTCCTATGACCTTTGATTTCGGTACGGTATCCGCAGAGGAGATCTGCCGTGCAGTGCGGACAAAGGACTTTTCAATGCTCCCGTCAATGCTTGCGCGAGGGGCAGAGGAGGCACTTGCCGTTTTTGCGCGTACTAAGGATCCGCAACGTATTGATCTTACGCTGGATCGTGCGTGCTATTGCGCAATGCTTGATGCGGCAGAGCAGAGCGGTGATAATTTCGCCATTCGACTTGTCAAAACCAAAATTGATTTGATCAACCTTGTCACCTGCATCCGTATTATGCGTATGAAGCGTGCTGAGGCGGGCGAGCTGCTTCTCTCGGAGGCACTTCTTGAGGGCGGAACGCTTTCAATCGATTTTATAAAAGAGCTGTTCCAAACGGAGGAGCGGTTGCTGTGGGAGCGGTTGCTTTACAGCGATTATAAGAGCTTTGCAGAGTCGCTCGGCACGGGGATCTCGCTTGGAGCAATTGAGCGTGCTGCGGATAATACCTTTATGGCGACCGTTCGCGAGGCACGGTTTGTTGCGTGCGGTCCCGAGGTGCTCATCGGCTATCTGCTTGGCGTGGAGTGCGAGGTGCGTAATTTGCGTATGATCCTGTCAGGGCTTGCAGGCGGTCTTTCTGCCGAGATCCTGACGGAAAGGATTCGTGATAGCTATGTCTAAAATTGCAATGATAGGGGAACGCGATAGCGTGCTTGGCTTTTTGGCGCTTGGCTTTTCCGTGTATGAGGCGGAAGCTGCCGAGGAGGCAGAAGCTCTGTTGCACAAACTTGCGCGTACGGAGGAATATGCCGTGATCTTTATCACGGAGCATCTTGCGATGCAGATGGAGGAATCCATTGCACAGTATAAGGAGCGTCCGATGCCTGCGATCGTTTCGATCCCCGGTAAGGATGGCTCGGTTGGCTTCGGAATGAACAATATCCGCCACGCGGTTGAGCGTGCGGTTGGAGCCGATATTTTGTTCAGAGACTGATTCGGAAAGAGAAAGGCTGAAGCAAAAATATGGTAGAAGGAAAAATTTTAAAGGTATCGGGTCCGCTCGTTGTGGCGGAGGGGATGCGTGAAGCGAATATGTTCGACGTGGTTCGCGTCGGCGAGAAGCGCTTGATCGGTGAGATCATTGAGATGCACGGAGATCGCGCATCAATTCAGGTTTACGAGGAAACTGCGGGAATCGGTCGCGGAGATCGCGTTGTTTCCACGGGAGCGCCTCTGTCGGTCGAGCTTGGTCCCGGTCTGCTTGAAAATATTTATGACGGAATTCAGCGTCCGCTTGAGGCAATGCGTCTGCGCGTGGGACCGAACCTCACAAGAGGAATTGACGAGCCTGCGCTCGACCGTGAAAAGCGTTGGCATTTTGAAGCAACGGCAAAGGCAGGTGACCTGCTTGCAGGCGGTGATATTTACGGTACCGTTCAGGAAAACGAGGTGATCTCTCACAAGATCATGATCCCGCCTCAGGTAAAGGGAACGCTTGTCGATATTCGTTCGGGAGAGTTCAAGATTACCGACCGTGTGGGTCGTCTGAAGCTTGAAAACGGAACGATGATCGATCTGACCTTGATGCAGAAGTGGCCCGTCCGTGTCTCGCGTCCGTATCTGGAAAAGCTTCCTCCCGTCGACCCGATGGTTACGGGACAGCGTGTCATTGATGCACTTTTCCCGATTGCGAAGGGTGGTACGGCATGCGTGCCGGGACCTTTTGGATCGGGCAAAACCGTGGTTCAGCATCAGCTTGCAAAGTGGAGCGACGTAGATCTCGTGGTCTACATCGGTTGCGGTGAGCGCGGAAACGAGATGACCGACGTTCTGCGTGAATTCCCCGAGCTGATCGACCCGAAAACAGGCAAATCGCTGATGGCTCGTACCGTTCTGATTGCAAATACCTCCGATATGCCCGTAGCGGCACGTGAGGCATCCATTTATACCGGTATCACCATTGCCGAATATTTCCGCGATATGGGCTATTCTGTTGCGGTAATTGCGGATTCTACCTCCCGTTGGGCAGAGGCGCTTCGCGAGATGTCGGGACGTCTTGAAGAGATGCCGGGTGAGGAGGGCTATCCTGCCTATCTGACCTCCCGTCTTGCGCAGTTCTACGAGAGAGCGGGCAAGGTTGTTTGCCTCGGTGCAGACGGGCGCGAGGGTGCGCTATCCGCAATCGGTGCGGTTTCGCCGCAGGGCGGTGATATTTCCGAGCCTGTTTCGCAGGCAACGTTGCGTATTGTCAAGGTGTTCTGGGGACTTGATTCCTCGCTTGCATATCGCAGGCATTTTCCCGCCATCAACTGGCTCAACTCCTATTCGCTTTACCGTGATCGCCTTTCGGATTGGTTTGGCGCGCACGTGTCGGAAAAGTGGATGGATTATACGGGGAAATGTCTCAAGATCCTTCAGCTTGAGGCTGATTTGCAGGAAATCGTGAAGCTCGTCGGTATGGATTCGCTTTCCGCAGAGGATCGATTGACGCTCGACGTCGCGCAATCCATTCGTGAGGATTTTCTCCAGCAGAATGCGTTTGTTGACGTTGATGCCTATACGCCGCTTGAGAAGCAATTTGATATGCTCTCCTTGATCTTCCTTTACGAGAAGGAAGCAAAGCGCGCGATCGAGGCAGGCGTGGAGATCGACCGCATCTGTGCTTTACCCGTACACGAGCGCATCGGTAGAGCAAAATCGGTTTCCAACGAAAGCTACCGTGAGGAATTTGACCGCACCGCAGAGGAGATCAAAAAACAGATCGACACGCTCATCGCATCGGTCGGAGAGGAGAACAAATGATCCGCGAGTACAGAACCATAGAAGAAGTCGCAGGACCCTTGATGCTGGTTCGTCAGGTCGAGGGTGTAAAATATGACGAGCTTGGAGAAATTGAGCTTCCCAACGGAGAAGTGCGCCGTTGCCGTGTTTTGGAGGTCAACGGACGAAACGTTCTCGTTCAGCTTTTTGAATCCTCCGCGGGAATCAACCTTGCAAACAGTAAGGTTCGCTTTACGGGTCACGGTGTTGAGCTTCCCGTGTCTCCCAATATGCTGGGCAGAGTCTTTAACGGAATGGGAGAGCCGATCGACCGCGGAACCAAAATTTTGGCAGAGAAGAGCCTGGATATTAACGGAACGCCCATCAATCCCGCGGCTCGCTACTATCCCTCCGAATTTATTCAGACGGGAATTTCCACGATTGACGGCTTGAATACGCTTGTGCGCGGACAAAAGCTGCCCATTTTCTCCGGCTCGGGTCTGCCGCACGCAAATCTTGCCGCACAGATCGCAAGACAGGCAAAGGTAAAAAACAAGGATGATAAATTTGCGGTTGTCTTTGCCGCAGTGGGAATTACCTTTGAGGAAGCGGATTTCTTTATTTCCGATTTCAAGCGCACGGGGGCGATCGATCGCACGGTGCTGTTTATCAACCTGGCATCCGACCCTGCCATCGAGCGTATTTCTACGCCGCGAATGGCGCTGACCGCCGCAGAATATCTCGCGTTTGAATGTGATATGCACGTCTTGGTCATCATCACCGATATTACAAACTATGCGGAGGCTTTGCGTGAGGTATCTGCCGCGCGCAAGGAGGTTCCCGGCCGTCGCGGTTATCCGGGCTATCTTTACACCGACCTTGCAACGATGTATGAAAGAGCGGGACGTAAGATGGGCTCCGAGGGATCGATTACAATGATCCCGATCCTCACAATGCCCGAGGACGATAAAACCCATCCTATTCCCGACCTGACGGGGTATATCACAGAGGGACAGATCATTCTCTCCCGTGAGCTTTATCGCAAGGGATATTTGCCTCCCGTCGACGTGCTTCCGTCTCTTTCCCGTCTCAAGGACAAGGGAATCGGAGAGGGGAAGACACGTGAGGACCACGCCGATACGATGAATCAGCTCTTCTCTGCGTATGCGCGCGGAAAGGAAGCGAAGGAATTGATGGTGGTGCTTGGCGAGGCGGCACTAACTCCTATTGACCTGTTGTATGCAAAATTTGCCGATGCGTTTGAGGCGGAATATATTCACCAGGGATTTTATGAGAACCGCTCCATCGAGCAAACGCTTGACCTTGGTTGGAAATTGCTTTCCATCCTGCCGAGGGGCGAGATGAAGCGCATCAAGCCGGAGCTGGTTGAAAAATATTGGTGCGGCAAGGAGTGATCCTTCCCGTTTTATGAGAAAAATCAAGGAAAGGAGCGAGCAATATGGCACAGCTTAGAGTCAATCCCACGCGTATGGAAATGAAGCGACTGCAGGCACGCTATCAAACAGCGCGTAAGGGACATAAGCTCCTCAAGGATAAGCGGGATGAATTGATGCGGCAATTTCTTGACGTGGTGCGTGAGGATAAGCAATTGCGCACGCGAGTGGAAGCATCCCTTGCCGAGTATTACCGTGGATTTACCGTTGCAAGCGCGCTTACCGGTCCAAAAATGATGGAAGCGTCACTCATCTGTCCCAAAAAGGAAGGCGAATTGCGCGTTTCCCATAAAAATATGATGAGCGTGACCGTTCCTCAGTTTTCTTACCAAATGCTCACCGAGGGCGGCACCGATAGCTATAATTACGGCTTTGCGTTCACGTCGGGTGAGCTGGATGCTTCGCTTTTCGCGCTTGCCGAAATCGCGGAGGATATGATCCGTATGGCAGAGCTTGAAAAGACTGCACAGCTTCTTGCCGAGGAGATCGAGCGTACCCGTCGACGTGTCAATGCGCTGGAGCATATTTTGATGCCGCAATATCTGGATGCGATCAAAACCATTAAGATGAAGCTTGATGAAAACGAGCGCGGAAACACCACAAGATTGATGAAGGTCAAGGAAATGATGCTTCGGGAGCGATTGGAGCAGACGCAAGAGGACGATGAGGACGTCTCCGATGAGACTGTTTGAGCGAAAGGATAGGGTATGAATATCAATTTGGCAAGGATTGCCGCTGCGGAAGCCGGAAATAATTTTCACGGGAACACGGTTGCGGCAATTGGAAATTTACAGCCCATCGAGGCGCTTTTTGCAGAGGAAGCCGACGTCACGGCAGAGACTCTGGATGCAGATTGGAGCGGCGCATTCGCATATTATTGCGTCAATCGCGCTGGGATTTCACTTCCTACACGCTATCCCGATACGCGCATCGGTGCGAGCTTTGCGCACGCGATCGCGTGGGAGCGCTACGCAAGGCTGCCAAAGATCCGTCTTTGGCACGAGGCAGGGGAGGATCCCGAGGTTGGTGATCTGGTCATCATTGAGCCGAAAGGCAAAAATCCGATGAAGGTTGGCGTCATTCTGTCGATCTCGGACGATCTGCTTGAAACTGCAGAGGGCGATTATCACGGACATTCCGCAATCGTTGAGCGGCGCCGTGATGAGTGGATCCGCGGATATATCCGATTGGAGAAATAAAGATAACGGACTTCCATTATTTTGGAAGTCCGTTGTTTTTTTATTTGGATTTTTTGGGAACGAAAAATTCGTCCTTCAAGGTAAGGTTCGGATTGTAGTAGGGATCTCCTGCCTTTAGCTCCTTGCCCCAACGCGCCTCAAAGCGATCAACCTCGTTCATAAAGCGGCGCACCTTTTCCTCCGTGTCCTCGTAGCCTCTTGACTTGGATTCATAGTGGTAAGCCTCTGCAAAGGGAGTCCATACGATCAGATAGCCTGCGTGACGGATCTTCATACAGAAATCAATGTCGTTGAACGCAACCTGGAAGCCTTCGTCAAGTCCGCCAACCTGATGATAGACGGAAGCCTTTACAAGCATACAAGCCGCGGTCACGGCGGTCACGTTGGAGGCGTATGCCATTCTTCCCATATAGCCGCTGTCGCCGCGAACGTTGTTCTGGAAGTAGTGACCTGCGATGCGATTGTGACCGAGAAGGACACCCGCGTGCTGAACGGTATCATCGGGATAGTAGAGCATTGCACCCGCAGCACCAACGTCGTCTCTCTGTACGTACATCAGCATCTCCTCGATCCAGTTGGGGGTGATGATCTCAATGTCATTGTTGAGCAGGAGATAGTAGTCTCCCTTGGCTTTGGAGATGGCATAGTTGTTGATGCGAGAGTAATTGAAGGGAATATCAAGCGAGCAGAGCGTGACGTTCGGGCGCTTTTTCAGCTCCTCATAGTATGCAAACAGATCCTCCTCGTCCGATCCGTTGTCCACGATCACAATCTCATAGTTGGGATACGTGGTTTTCTCGAAAATCGAATTGAGACACTTTTTGAGATCGCTCGCGTGGTTCTTGGTAGGAATGATGATGCTGACAAGATCATTCTTGACAATGGGATAGTGGATGCGGTACATCGATTTGCACGCCTCAATGCTTTCTACCGTAACGCCCGTAATCCCGCGTCGCTCCAAGCTTGCCGTAATTGCCGCGTATGCCGATTTGATCGCATAATCCTTGATGTTGATGTTCTGTGCCACCGAATTGGAGTGCGCACGCCAATAGTAGAGAAGCTTGGGGATGTGAACGATCTTTTCTGCCTGCTCGGTCAGACGGAGGATCATATCGTGGTCCTGACTTCCGTCGTACTGAGAGCGGAATTTGCCAACCTTATCAAGCAACGCACGGCTGAATACCGAGAAATGGCAAATATAGTTGTTCGCACGCAGATTGTCGGGGGCAAAATCGGGCTTGTAGTGTACAACGATGACCTTTTTGATATTGGGACTTAAGAAGGTCAGCTCATCGGTGTAGATAAAGTCTGCGCCTTGCTTGCAGATCGCCTGCATAACCTCAAAGAGCGCCGACTTGTGGAGAATGTCGTCGTGGTCAAAGAGCGCAATGTAGTCGCCCGTTGCCATATCGATACAAACGTTTGTATTCTCGGAGATGCCGAGGTTCTTTTCCAGCTTCTGATAGCGGATGCGCGGCTCGCTCTTCATCATACGGAGAACCTCCTCGCCAACCTCCGCGTGTGCATCGTCGCTTCCGTCTGCAAGACAAAGCTCCCAATTGCCGTAGGTCTGATCGATGACCGAATTGACCATTTCCTTGAGGAAGTTGAGGGGGGTATTATAGAGAGGAACAAGCACGCTGAACTTGATTTGCTTTGGGAATTTGGTCTTGCGCTGCTTTGCGTAATCAGCCTCGGTGTATTCCACCTTCAGGCTTGCCTTGTTGAGGCGTCTCTGATAGCTGATTTTGCGGTAGGTGGCACGAATGCCGTAGGTGCGCAGATAATGCAGACCTTTTCCGATTTTTCTGAATACCAATGAGATCTTCATTGTGATCCTCCGTTACTGTGCATTTGCCGCAAGCTCGGCGAGATAGCGCGTCAGTGCATCCTTCCAATCGGGGAGACGCGCAAATCCGTTCTCCTCCAGCTTATCCTTGCTCATACGCGAATTGAGCGGACGAACTGCCTTTGTGGGATACTCGGAGGAGGGAATGGGATGGATGACAGTTGCTTTTTCACCCTGCTTCATAATCTCAGCGGCAAATTCCGCCCATGAGCAGATGCCCTCGTTGGTTGCGTGATAGATACCGTAGCGATCGGTCACGATCATATCCGCAATCAGCTTAGAGAGATCGTAGGTATAGGTGGGAGAGCCGATCTGATCGCAGACCACGTTGAGGTCGGTTTTCGTTTCCGCAAGACGGAGCATTGTTTTTACAAAGTTTCCACCGTTGATACCGAACACCCAGGAAATACGAACGATGAAGTAGCGGTCAAGGATCTCCATAACCGCTTCCTCACCCAATCTTTTGGTCTTTCCGTAGACCGAGATGGGGGCGGGCGCGTCATCGGGCTGATAGAAGGTCTCTCCCGTTCCCGCAAAGACGTAATCGGTGGAGATCTGCATCATCTTTGCCCCGATCTCACGCGCAACGGTTGCAATATTGCGAGGACCGTCTGCATTGACCTTTTCGCAAAGCTCGGGAACGTCCTCTGCGCGGTCGACCGCCGTAAATGCGGAGCAATGTACGATCGCATCGGGACGGTAGGAGGTAATATAAGCGCGAACGGCATCAAGATCGGTGATGTCAAAATCTTCAATGTCCACTCCGCGGTTCTCAATGCCTCTTTCGTTGAGAATACGGCAGACGTCATAACCAAGCTGACCCTTTACTCCTGTAACCAATACCTTCATGTTGTAGATCCTTTCAAAAACAAAATTCATATTCTGCCGCGTGCGATCTGTCGGATGGCAAATCGAAACAGCGGGGTTGGAAAGCGTAATCCGAAAAGCTCGAAGAGCGACGTGACTCGATTGATGTGACGGAGCCTCCAAAGTGCGCGAAAGCCGCCTTTCTTGCGTTCGAAGTTTTTTATTCGAGCGTCACACCACGCGCGCGCCTCCTTGAGTGCAGGGAGGGATACGTGTGTCTCAAACGCGCGGATCCGTCCGTCGAATACGTCAATCCGTCGCACACGGTAATCGGCTTTGGTTTTCACTCCCGTCATAACACCCGTTTGGTTTCCGCCGTACACACGGTAGCGCATCTGCGGCTCTGCAAGATAATCAATGGCACCGTCTGCAGCAGCGCGGAAGGCGAGGTAGTGATCGTGTACCACGCAATCGGGGAAGGGAAGATAGGACATTGCGCGCGCACGCTCCATAACAACCGTGCAGCCTACTACAAAGTTGCGGTAGATCAGCTCCTCGGCAAGTCCTTCGCCGCGAAGAAATACGTGGCGCTTGCGGTGCGTATCGATCGTCGGAGCGATCTCCTCTCCCTCACCGTTCATAACCGAAAGATTGGTGCAGACCAGCGTGGGAGAAAGCGGGCTTTCTTCAAAAAGACGAACGGTGTTTGCAAGCTTGTCTGCGTGCCAGACGTCGTCCTGATCGCAAAACGCAATATAGTGCGCATCCTCCGCGTCCTGTACAAGCCGTGCAAAGGTTTGATTGGAGCCGAGATTGACCTCGTTTTGCAGAATTTTGAAGGGGAATTTTGTAATATGTGCCTCGATGATTTGGGAAAGACGGGAGAGGGGATAGGTTGGAGATACGTCCTCACGAACGTAGAGCGTCAGATTGGGATAGGTTTGCGCATTGAGGGAATCCAACAGCTCGATCAGCCAATCCTCGCGCGGCTCGTAAACCGCAAGCAGGATGGCAAGCTTTTTTTGTTCCATACCGTCAACCGCCTTTCCGTTTCATTTTTTTGCTACAAATTATAATTATACTCATTATATCACAATGTAATGCAAAAAACAACTGCATTTCCAAAAAAGACCGCGCAATTTTAAGTAAAAAAATCGGTCGCCGATTTGGCAACCGATTTTTGGGAATATTATCTCTTTTTCTTTGTGGATACAGGCTTGCCACCCCGCTTTCCCGTGCGGGGATTTCCGTGCGGAGCAGGCTTGGCGCCGCGCTTGGATCTGTCATTTTTGGAGGCAGAGGAGCGTGCCGACGACGGAGATGCGGTCTTTTTGCCTGCGGTGTGCGAGGAAGCGGGACGGACAAGACAGTCCGCGCCAAAGCCGATCAGATCCTCTCTGCCCGCTTTTTTGAGCGCCTCGCGAACGAGATCTGCGTTTTGCGGGCGATTAAACTGCAAAAGCGCTCTTTGGAGCTGCTTTTCGTGATAATCGGTGGCAACGTAAACCGATTTCATCGTCAGCGGATTGATGCCCGTGTAGTACATTACCGTGGATGCCGTTCCCGGGGTGGGGTAGTAATCCTGTACCTGCTCGGGGGCGTATCCGTTGCGCTTAAGGCAGAGGGCTAATTCAATTGCATCCTGCAGAGTCGAGCCGGGATGGCTGGACATCAGGTAGGGAACGAGATATTGCTCCTTGCCTGCCTGCTTGGTGATTTCGAAAAATTTCTTTCGGAAGCGCTCATAAACGGCGAAGGGGGGCTTTCCCATACATCCGAGAACGCCGTCGGAGCAATGCTCGGGAGCAACCTTGAGCTGTCCGCTGACGTTGTCGCGCACCAATTTTTCAAAAAATGCATCGCTTTTATCAAGCATCAGATAGTCAAAACGGATTCCGCTTCGGATAAAGACCTTCTTCACGCCCGGAACCGCCTCCGCCTGCTCGATCAGACGCATATATTCGGTATGATCAACACGAACGTTTTTGCAGGGAGTTGGAGCAAGACACTTGCGATTGGCACAAACGCCGTCACGCAGCTGCTTTTCGCACGCGGGATAGCGGAAATTTGCGGTTGGACCGCCAATATCGTGGATGTAACCCTTAAAATCGGGGAGCTTGGTGATCTTTTGTACCTCGGTGATCACGCTTTCAATGCTTCGCGAGCGGACGGTTCTGCCTTGGTGGAAGGCAAGCGCACAGAAGTTGCAGCCGCCAAAGCATCCGCGATTGTGCGTGACCGAGAATTTGACCTCCTCGATGCCCGGGACACCGCCCAACGGCTTGTAGGAGGGGTGGAAATCACGCATATAGGGAAGGGCATAGACACGGTCAAGCTCCTCGCGCTCAAGAGGAGGCATAGGCGGGTTTTGCACCAAAAGCTTGCCGTCGTAAAGCTCGCAAACGGCGCGACCGTTGACCGAATCCTGGTTTTTATATTGAACACCGAACGCTTCCGCGTATTTTCTCTTGTCGGTCTTCAGCTCATTGTAGTCATAGGTTGCGGCAACCTCGTAATGTACGGGGTCACCTTCCTTGGCGAGATAGACCGTTCCGCGCACGTCGCGGATCTTTTTGATCGGCACTCCGCGGTCGAGCAGCTCAGCGATACGCAAAAGGATCTTTTCGCCCATTCCGTAGGTCAACAGATCGGCACGGCTGTCAACGAGGATCGAACGCCGTACCTTGTCGTCCCAATAATCGTAATGCGCAAATCGACGGAGGGATGCCTCCAAGCCGCCGATGACGATCGGTACGTCTCCGTAGGCTTCGCGGATACGGTTACAATAAACGATTACCGCACGGTCGGGGCGCTTGCCCATTTTGCCGCCAGCGGAATAGTAATCCACGCTTCTTCGCTTTTTTGCGGCAGTGTAATGTGCCACCATACTGTCGATGTTGCCCGAGGTAACGAGAAAGCCGAGCCTCGGTCTGCCAAACTCGCGAAAGGCATCACAGCTTTTGTAGTCGGGCTGTGAGAGAATGGCAACGCGATAGCCCGCATCCTCGAGGACGCGCGAGATAATGGATACACCAAAGGACGGATGATCGACGTAAGCGTCACCCGTGACGTATACAAAATCGGGCACGTCCCAGCCACGCTCGTTCATTTCTGTGCGTGAGAGCGGCAAAAAATCGTTTGGTTGTTTCATATGAATGTCCTTCTTTTTTGGTTATTGCTCATCGGACGCAGCGTCTCCGTTTTCGTATGCCTTGATCCCTTGCATGCGAGGAGAGACGTGAAATCCGTCGATCTCTCCGCGCTGCATCGCACCGAAAATGCGATAGCGCAATCCATCGTGCTTGCGATCCAGCTCGCCGAGAAGCTTTTTGATCTCCTCGCGCTGCGTATTTCCGTCTGCGGGGCAGGGAGATTTTACAACGGGAAGCTCCGCCTTGTTGGCAAAATAGCGCACGTCCTTTTCGGGAAGATAGAGAAGCGGACGGATCAGACGAAGCTCGGTGCGTGAGAGATAGGAAACGGGCGAGAAGCATCCGATCCGTCCCTCAAAGAAAAGATTGAGCATCAGCGTTTCTACCGCATCGTCAAAATGGTGACCGAGCGCCACAACGTTACATCCGAGATCCTTTGCGGCATTGTGGAGTGCGCCGCGCCGCATTTTCGCGCAAAGCGAGCAGGGATTCTTTTCCTGTCGGACGTCAAAAATGATATGTGAAATTTCTGTCGGAATGACGTGGTAGGGGACGTTCAGCTCCTCACAAAGCTTGCGGATCGGTGTAAAATCCACCCCCTGAAAGCCCATATCGATCGTAATTGCGACAAGCTCAAAGGGAATGGGATAAAAACGACGGAGCTCTGCCATTGCGCAAAGCAGGGTCAGGGAATCCTTTCCCGCTGAAACGCCGACCGCCACGCGATCTCCGGGGCGCAGCATTTCATAGTCGTCAAGCGCGCGCCGTGTGTAACTCAGAATTCGTTTGATATGTTCCATAACTCGATGAGGGGCTGTCGCCTCACGGTCACAGCCCCTGTTCCTTTTGCAAAATTATTCTGCGTCGATAACCTCAACGACGGTATCTGCGTCCTCAAGGATCTCCTCGGGGAGTGCGTCGTCAACGTCGGTGGTCAGCTTTTTGATTGCCTTGACTTCGTGGATCACGCCTGCAACGAATGCACCAAGCATGGTTGCTGCGGTTGCGCCGATTGCAATTTTAGTAGACAGTTTCATGGTTTTGATCTCCTTTTTTTGATTTTTTTATTTGAAAATATGTAATCATTGTTTTCCACGAATTGAATTTTCATTCGGGAAAGAGCATTCATCGTATATTTTTTGTGCCTCCGGGGTAAGCTCGCGTGCGTTTCTTCCGATTGCAGGCTTGTAGAGCAGGAGCGGCGGAGTGATGCGCATAGAAGGCGAGCCCCCCTTGATTGCCTCCAAGAGAAGGGCACAGGGCTCGGCATTTGCATCCGCGTGTACCATCGTCATACGCTTTGGCTCAAGCCTTGCCGCGTGAAGCGCTGAAAACAATTCACTCATTCGGTCAGGTCTCCAGACACAGACAAATTTTCCTCCGTGTCGCAAAAGCCTTCCCGCCGCTGCACAAAAATCATCGATCCCTCCGCAGACCTCGTG
>JAZQWH010000173.1:0-1395 GCA_045632205.1 Eubacteriales bacterium | reverse complement strand
GTTCCCGTGCATTTTGCCATCCTTGACGATATGTGGGCGGAGATCCCCGATTTTGAAAAGATCCCAAAGGATCCTTCCTTCCGCGAGATGGTGAACGTGATGCACCAAAGCCGCATCCGCAATTTTGACGGCGATCCCGTTCGATTCCCCAATGGAATGGCGGCGGCGATCCGCGATCTGAAGGATGCGGGAATCCCCTCAGTGGGGCTCTGGTATCCCACAACGGGCTATTGGAAGGGGTATTACGAGGATAGCGATCTTGTCCGCGAGATTCCCGAGAGCTTTATGCACGCGGGCCCCGGAAAGTGGCACCGCGAGGATGAGCGAATCGTTCTCGTCAAGCCCGAAACGGATTCCGCCAACCGTTATTTCGATACGGTCGCGGCACGTGCGCGCTCCTGGGGCATCGATTTTATCAAGGTCGACAATCAGGGCTATCACAGGCATTATCGGAATTTCTATCCCATCGGTCAAAGTGCGCGCGCGATCCAATCGGCGATCGACCGTTCCGCAGATACGCATTTCAGCGGAGCGCTCATCAACTGTATGGGAATGCCCTCGGAGTGTATGTTCAACCGACCGACCTCAGGCGTGAGCCGCTGCTCCGACGATTTTATGCCCGAAAGCCGTGAGTGGTTTGCAAAAAATATCCTGCAATGTGCCTACAACGGACTTTTGCAGGGACAGTATTACGTCAATGACTGGGATATGTTCTGGACGGACGATGAGCAGGCGATCAAAAACAGCGTTTGCCGTGCAATCAGCGGCGGTCCCGTATACGTCAGTGACAAGATCGGTCGCACGCGCCCCGAGGTGCTGGCTCCCGTTTGCCTCTCGGACGGACGGATCCTGCGCCCTGATCTGAGTGCCGTACCCACGGCGGATTGTGTGACGGTGGATCCTCGCAGCTCCAAAAAGCCGTTCAAGATCTTCAATCGCGTGGGAGAGGCGGCGATCGTTGCCGCGTTCAACGTAGATGAGGCGGGCGCGCCCGTGTGCGGCAGGCTCTCCGCTGCCGATGCGTGTCTTGCCGACGGCACTTACGCTTACTATGAGTATTTTACGCAAACGGCAGGTGTCTTGCGTGCAGGGGAGACGCTGGAGCTGTCGCTTGCCGATCGCGACGTGATCCGACTCTACACGCTTGTTCCGCTGTCCGAAACGGGCGTAACACCTCTCGGACGCAGTGACCTCTACGTCGGTGTTCGGGCGATTGAGTCCTTTGACGGAAAAACGCTCAGACTTTCGGAGGGAGGCCGTGTGGCATTCCTTTCGGATGCGCCGATTTCCGTTCAAACCGACTCTCGCACGCTGAAAATTCAACAGGGAGACGGATTTTTCTACGTTGAAGCTGAGAAAAATGAGTGTATTTTGCAATTTTTACGGTAAAAGTAG
>JAZQWH010000172.1:0-5282 GCA_045632205.1 Eubacteriales bacterium | reverse complement strand
AAACGCGAACTTCTCGTGGGAGCTGGATAACGAAAGCCTCGCAGATCCCGCGCACGATCCCGTGCCCGAGGTCATCGAGGAGACCGAGACGCCTGCGGAGGCGACTGCGGAGGCTCCCGTTGAGGAAGCGCCTGCCGATTCTCCTGCCGCACCCGTTTATAAGGAGACGGTCAAGGTCACCGAGGTGCGCTACACCGAGCATTATTACGCAAACGGCGACGTCGAGACCGTAATGGAGACAACGGATAAGACCGCAGAGCCTGCGCTCATCGAGGGAACGGTCGAGGAGACCGCGATCGAAGAGACCGCAGAGGAATCCGACGCATACTTTGACGAATTTGACAACGCGGGCGCGGAAAAATTCGGGGATGCCGATCCCTTCGCGGAGTATCGCGGCGCGGTCGAAGAGGTCGAAGAAATTGAAGAGGTCGAAGAGACCGAAGCCGTGACCGAGGAGGAGGCTGAGGAGGCGCTTGCGTGGAGCACGCAGATCGCCGTCGAGCATCCCACCGAGGAGGTCGAGGTCGTTTACGAGTACGTTTACGTCGATGAGGACGGAAACGAGCTTCCCTTCGCGCCGGGCGAATTGCCCGAGGGCTACGAGGAGATCGGCGAGACCGTGATCGAAGCCGAGGCGGAGGAAGCGGTCGAGGAAGTCGAAGAGGTCGAAGAAGTCGAAGAAGTCGAAGAAGTCGAAGAGGTCGAAATAGTCGAAGAAGTCGAAGAGGAGACCGAGGAGGCTGTCCCCGCCGCCCGCGTTTCCCAAAACCCCGAGGAGGCATTGATGGATATTTGTATGCTGGCGGAGAATTTCTCGGCAGGCAGCACCGTCAACCTCGAAGCCCTCAAGGCGGTCGGACTCGTCCGTCCCGAGGCACGCACCCTGCAGATCTACGCGAGCGGCCCGATCGAAAAGGCGCTGACCGTTGAGGCGGACGTCTTTACGATGGACGCAATGCGCTATCTCGGCGAGGCAGGCGGCAGTATGATCATTCTCAGACGGCAAGGAGGATTCGGCAAATGATGCAACAAAAACGAAATAAAAAGCTGCTCTGCGCGATCCTCACAGTCGCACTGACGCTTGCAACCCTTGCGGGCACGCTCCTGTCTGTCTTTGCGGACGAATACGAGCTGACCGTCAATTTCCCCGCCGAGACAAAGGTCTCCTACCACGTGCGCGTGGGCGAGAGCGATTCCGCTCCCGTGGAGCTTGTGACCGACACACCCGTTACGGGCATCCCCTACGATAGCGCGCTCATCGTCCGCATCACCCCCATCGACGGCTATACGCTCAAGGAGGTGCGGGATGCCAACGGCAATCCCGTTCACGTGACCGGGCCGCTTTCCGACGAGAATACCAAGATCCCGTATTTCGAGTTCACCGAGCATAGCGTGACCGAGGATCACGCCTACACCGTCACCTGCGAGAAGCGCACGTTCAAGGTTGAGCTGAAGCCCTCCGCGTTTGCCTCCGCAGGCGCAAGCTCCATCGACTATACGGTGGAGGGCTTGAACGTCAGCGATCTTTCCTACACCTACAAGGAGGGTGCTGCGGCGATCCTTCTGCCCAATCCCACCAAGTCGGGCTACACCTTCGTGCGTTGGGAGGTTCGCGGCAACGAGGGCGAGACCTACGTTCTCTCCAACAACGAGCTGCCCAACACCTTCCTCAACCGCAAGGCGATCGAAACGGGCACCGTTTCCGTCCATCCCGTATTCACCAAAAATCCCTACACCGTCACGCGCCACGATTACGCGTACGACATCGATTCTCCCAACCGCCGCGGCGAGCTGCTCGGCACGTATGAGTGGGAGGAATACGTAGGAAAGCAGATCAACGCGCAGACCGACGGCGGCACGGACGCGGCAGGCGACACGGGTGCGCTCGGTTACGTCGGCTACCGTCTCTGCGATGCATTGCAGGATGCCGAGGTGCTTGAGGCACTCCACGGCGACATTTACAAAACGGTTGTCAACGCGGGCACCAATCCCGAGGCAAACGTGGTCTACCGCTACTACAAGCCCATCGTCTATACCCTCAAGCCTGTCCTCTTCGGCGGCGAGATGACGGGGGCGGTCACAACTCACACCTACAACCGTGAGACCGCACTTCCCACGCCCACGCGCGACGGCTACACCTTCAAGGGCTGGAGAGTCATCGTGGACGATCAGGATCGCGGCGTGGTCACCTCTCTTGCGGCGTGCAACGAGGATTACGCGGTTGAGTCTGCCGATCGCACCATCGTGCTTGAGGCGCAGTGGGAGGCGAACGAATATGACATCGCCTACGATCTTGACGGCGGTACGGCGGGAGAAAACGCCCCCCAAAAGCACGTCTACGATTCCACCACCGCCATTCCCGCGCCCACCAAAACGGGTTATCATTTCAAGGGCTGGTTCATCAACGGCACCGACCGTGTGACCGCGCCGGGTGAGCTTGGCGCAAAGGAGCTTCCTGCAGAGGGGAGCAATACCATCCGCCTCAAGGCAAAGTGGGAGCCGAAGAAATTCGAGGTCCTGCTCGATGCCAATCTCGGTGAGTACCCCGAGGATGCGGTGCGCAACCTTGCCGAGCGGCTGATCGGCACGTATAGCTTCGGTATGGCGATGGACGGCATCAACAGCGGCATTCCCATGCGCACGGGCTACACCTTCAGCGGCTTCTATACCGAGCCCGAGGGAGGCGTTCGCCTCATCGACGGTCAGGGTGACGGCGTTGTGGGCGCGTTCTGGTCGCTCGACGACGCAGACGATGACGGATTTGTCACGCTCTACGCGCATTGGACTCCCAATTCCTACAACATCAAGCTGGATTACGATCGCGAGCTCGTTCTTTCCGTTGCGATCGACGGCGTACCCTACACGGAGACGCATTTCCAAGACGGCGTGATCCCCGTTCTCTTCCGTGTACCCGTTGAGCTGAACATTCGCGTCAAGGACGGCTACAAGGTCACCACCGTGGGCGGCAAGACCGTTCCGCATATGACCAATTTCGTCTACGGCTACCGTCACGAAACGGCAAACGAGGAGTATACGCTCGACGTTTGGGTCGAGGTGCTTCCCGCGCTTCCCACGCCTGTTATGACGTTGGATTATCCCACCGAGACGCTCCGTCCCGTGGGCAAGCTCCCCGCAGGCATCTATTCGCTCCTCATCGGCGGCGAGCTTTGGAGCGATTTTGAGGTCGATTCGGAGGGTGTGATCACCATCGGCGGCAAGACCGTTGAGGCGATCAAGCTCATCGAATCCTGCTTCGGCAACACCTTGGAGGTCATCCGTCGCGGCAGAGCGGGCTTTGAGGCGGACAGCGATCCCCTTACGTTCCAAATTCCCGCGCGCCCTGCGGCACCCACCATCGAGTACACCGCAGAGGTCGGGCAGGATCGCATCACCGTCAACGTTCTCACCTCCAACGCGGCAGAGCTGGAGTTTTCCATCTCCGCAAGTCCGCTTGCGCCGAGCGCCGTTTGGCAGTCCTCCTCCACCTTCACCACGCTCGCGGACGGCTCCGAGCTTCAGCCCGGCACCACCTATTATATCTTCGTGCGCGTGAAGGGCACCGAGACCACCCCCGGCGGACTTTCCATTCTGCCTCCGCTGGCGGTTCGCACCGAGCCTGTGACCGATGAGATCGGGCTCATCCTTCCCACGGTCTGCCTGGGTATCACGCTCCTTTGCCAGCTTGTGGCAATCGCGTTCCTGCTCGTCCGCCGTGCAAAGGCAAAGAAAAACGCAACGCTGTGCGGCTTCGCTCCCATCTGGGCGCTCGCGGTACGCTTCGATCCCGTCGGTCTGCTCCCCGCAGTCCTCGTGCTGGCAGCGCTCGTGGTCATCGCGCAAGCGTTCCTGATCTATCTCATTCTCACCGCCAAGGCACTTCGCCGCCCAATGCCCGAAAGGGAAGCGGACGAGCAAGGCACTGCGGATGCGGTGACCTCCGCCGACGCCGACGAATACGTCTACGACGAGCCGAGCGACGAGGGCGCGGATGCCTACGTCTCCCCCGATGCCGTCGCGGAAGCTCCCGTCGAGGAATTCGATTTCGTCGAGCCTTCCTTCGTTGAGGAGAGCGGCGAGACCGATTCGGATCTTGAGACCGATTCGGATCTTGAGAGTGGAGCGGATTTTGTGTTCGATTACGGAGATGCCACCGCCGAAACGGTCGAGGAGGCACCCTATGAGCAACCGCTCGCAGATGCCGAGGAGGCGCAACCTCCCGTCAATCCCGTCTATTCCGACGACTACGACGAGATCGACGATTCCTACCTCGCTCAAAACGAATCCACCCCCGATGACTCCGACGACATCGACGATTCGCAGGAGTAAAGGGTTATAGGAGTATAGGATTATGCGAGGGGAGAGGGGTCTTTTCTTAAGGAGAAAAGACCCCTCTCCCCTCTCGCTCCCCTCACCCGAAAAGACCTTTCTATAAAGGGGAAAAGTATAATAGATTTGTTAGTCTGTGCCTCTGTCGATCGACAGGGGGCTTTTTTGTGGGAGCGTTTTGTGGGGAAAACTTTTTGGAAAGAGTTTTTATTAGGGGGAACTTTTGCAAAAGTTCCCCCTATAACCCCCTCAAAAACTTTTAAAAAAAGTTTTTGGGTTAATTGATTTTATTAGTCTGTGCCACTGTCGTTAGATGGTGAAACAGACTTTTTTGTTTTCCTTACAGTTCCTAACAATAGCTCCCGCAGCCATTTTGGTACCACCACCCAAAATGGCCACCGATGCTACTTTACCTATGATAAATTGGATACACTTCTCGTTGTCGCCTGCATCGCCGCTTCGCTACCCTGAAAACTCCATAAAGTTAGTTTGCCTCTGTAATCGTTGTTTGCAGAGACTCAATAGCCTTCCCCAGCGGGGAAGGGGGACCGCGAAGCGGTGGATGGGGAGAACGTATCCGCACGACCATCCCTGTCGGGGGAGTTGTTTGCCCCGCAAAAGTACCGACTAATGGAAGCGGGCTTGCCCGCCCGCATCGCCGCTTCGCTACACTAAACGCTCACCAAAGTAACTTTACCTTTGTATGTGATGTTCGCACTGCACTCAATAGCCTTCCCCAGCGGGGAAGACGGGGACAAATTGCCTTCGGCAAAGGAGGATGAGGAGAACGTATCCGCACAAATTATAAACCCGTGTGTCATCCTGAGCGGAGAGCGAAGCTCGGAGTCGAACTTTCACGGAGCGACGAGGGAGCGGCGTGAAAGCGCGAGATGCATTGTATCGAAGCGGGATCTACGATGGGACGTTATTTGCTTTTCAAAGAAAAGTAACATTTG